>JAQXIP010000071.1 GCA_029007845.1 Clostridiales bacterium | reverse complement strand
AGAATATCAGGTACCATGAAATATCCCTTTGAACACGTCGGCACTTGGTTTTGCGTTTTTTGCAAAACCTTAGTACCGCTACGTGTTCAATGGAGCGAAAGCGGGTATTTCATGGTACCTGATATTCTGCGAGCTTCCGGCGGCTGTGCGCTCGTCACGGCTGAACTGTTACTGTCACCTTATTTCTCCATCTTCCAGAAGGCTGCACTATATGGTGGAAGATCACTTCCACCGCCAAAATCATGATTCGCACCGGTAATTAAATCGACCGCCGTGCCACAGCCTGCATCAAAATCTGCATGGTAGCTTTGGTCATCTGCGTTAATTGCTACCATTACCCGTTCGTTATCTGTCTTACGTTCAAAAATGCACTGACGGTTTGTCAGAACGACAGAGCGAAAGCTTCCATAATTCAAAGCGTCACTCTCTTTTTTTGCCTTTGCAAGACGGGCAATCCATTCGGTCAGTTCATTTTCCACGGGTTCTTCAAAGCATGGGCGGAGAGCAGGATCCCCCTGGGATTTGTCTGCCTTTGCTCCCCATTCACTTCCATAATAGACACAAGGAATTCCCGGCATTCCAAAACATAACGCATAAATAAGCGGCAGATGCTTTTCGTTTGTAAGAATCGAAGCCACTCTGGACACATCATGGTTGTCCACAAATGACAGAAGATGAAGTCCCCGGTACAGTGTCCAGTCTTCCGGTCCAAACTGTCTTAACAGGGAATGGTTAATCTCAAACAGATTCATACTGTTAAAGCTTGAATACAAGCCCTTATAACATTCATAGTTCGTTGCAGAGTGAAGCATATTGTCCGGGTTAACCAGCTGTTTATAATCCCCGTGAAGCATTTCTCCAAGAAGGAAAAATTCATCTTTATACTGGTCACAGGCATGACGGAGAGTCCGGACAAAATCATGATCGAGGCAATATGCCACATCCAGTCTTAATCCGTCAATATCAAAGGTATCAATCCAGAACTTCACAGCATCCAGAATATGGTCTACAACCTGCGGATTACGAAGGTTTAGTTTTACCAGGTCATAGTTTCCTTCCCATCCTTCATACCACAGTCCGTCATTATAGTGAGAGTTTCCATTAAAATCGATGTGGAACCAGTCACGGTAAGGAGAGTTCTCCCGGTTTTTCAACACGTCCTGGAACTGGTAAAAGCCACGTCCCACATGATTAAAGACACCGTCCAGCACAACTTTGATTCCTGCTGCATGAAGCTTTTCCACTACTTTCACAAAATCTTCATTCGTTCCAAGGCGCACATCAATCTTCTTGTAGTCCCTTGTATTATAGCCATGCGTATCCGATTCAAATACAGGTGAAAAATAGACTGCATTGATTCCAAGCTTTTCAAGATGAGGAATCCAGTCAATTACTTTCTCGATCCGATGCTCTAATACTCCGTCATTTTCAAAAGGTGCCCCGCAAAATCCCAGCGGATAAATCTGGTAAAAAACACTTTCGTACGCCCACATATCTGTGTCCTCCTGTCTTAGCTATATCGTAGTTGTAATGCCAGGGTCAAAAAAGCTTGCGTCCCTCACATCCTATGGTAAGTATATCGTGAAATCATAATTTTGACAAGGAAAATCATTGCAGTATTCTGGCATTTTTGCTACAATATTATTATGTTTCATACATTTTTTTGTTCATTTTCCCAAGAATTACATAGATGGAGGTAATGTATATGAAAACACGAAAAATAAAACCGCAAAAAAAAGCAAAAACAAAAAAGCCTGTAAAAAAGACCTCTTTTTTGAAAGGAATTAAGCTGAAGCTGATTGTGTCGGTTCTGATTCCGGTAATCGGAATTGTCGTATTAGGAATTTCTTCTTACAGCAATGCATCCAGTGCTATTGTAACGACGTATAAGAACTCGCTGGCAGATACGATGAACATGACGGTTCAGTATCTTACCCTGGCACTTAGTACGGAAGAAACCAATTTTAAGGATTACCCTTCCACAGAGGAAATGAAATACTATTTCGCCGGAAGATATGACAAAACAAAAATGGAAACCCTCTGCAACAACATTAGTTATAAATTTGTGAAAATGACCACCTCAGATGAGCTGATTTCCAACGTTTACTTTCTATCCGACAATTATCCTCCCTTTACTACAAGCAAGCCAAGCAGTGATAAACTCTACAGTCAGTATAAAGAAACACCGCAGGGCACGATTGCAGCAGAAGACAAATATAATACCTACTGGTTCGGCGTACAGGAAGATTTCGATTCTGTTCTCGGGGTAAAATCAGATTCTTACTCTATTAGAATGGTGCGCCATTTTGAATTAAGCCCGGTGTATATGATTGTAGATATCAGCAGCGATACTACCAAGGATGCTCTTAACAAACTGATTCCGGAAAAGGGAGCAATCGCCGGACTGATTACCTGTGATGAACAGGAATTTCTGACTGGAGCAGTACCGGAAAAGGATGACACTGTATTTACCGACCAGTCATTCTACAAAGATGCACTAAAAAGCAATAAAGTCTCCAGTTCAGCAGAAGTTACATACAACGGACAAAAATACCTGTTCTTATACTCAAAAGTAGAAGCCATTGACGGAATGATTACATCCCTTGTGCCAATGTCCACCATTCTTGCAAAAACAAAGCCAATCCGCAATCTGACCATTGCAATTGTGTTGATTACTTCCATAATCGCAATTCTGATCGGAAGCATTATCGCACAGGGCATTGGAAGCACCATCCGCAAGATTCTTAAGGTTCTTTCCAAAGTGGAAGATGGCGACCTGACACCAGTCGTAAAAACAAAGAGAAAAGACGAATTTTTACTGCTGACAAATGGAATCAACCATATGATTTCCCATATGAAAAACCTGATCCAGGATGTCAATACCATGAGTTTTGATGTGGCAAAAGCATCTTCCCAGGTATCAGATTCCTCCACCACCTTTGTCCAGACAGCACAGGATATCAAATATGCCATCGAGGAGATCGAAACCGGTGTCAAGCAGCTTGATGATGATGCCGCTGCCTGCCTTGTGCAGATGGACACATTATCCGAGAAGATTTCTCTTGTTAATGAGAATACGGAAACGATTAGCGCGATTGCCAGTCATACAAACCAGGCTATTACCGCAGGTATCAGCACGATGCAGGATCTGAACACAAAAGCGCAGTCCACTACTGAAATTACCGGCACTGTCATTGAGTCGATCAAAGCACTTGAGATTAAATCCCGCTCCATTGGGGAGATTGTAAACGTGATGAATGAGATTGCAGAACAGACGAATCTGCTTTCCCTGAATGCTTCGATCGAAGCAGCCCGTGCAGGAGAGGCCGGACGTGGTTTTGCCGTTGTTGCTGATGAGATCCGCAAACTGGCTGACCAGTCGGTTGAGAGTGCATCAAAAATCAACGACATTATTGCTGATATTCTAAAAAACACAAACGATGCGGTGGATACTGCAAAGGAGGCGGAAAACATTGTCAAATCCCAGGCTTCTGCCGTATCCGTTACTTCCGAATCCTTTAATGAAATGAAACGGCAGGTTGCATCCCTGATGCAGGAACTGGAAGCCATTCTACAGAATGTGGAAAATATGGATCAGAGCCGGGCAACAACTTTGCAGACGATTCAAAGTATCTCTGCCTTTTCCGAAGAAACCGCCGCTGCTGCTTCTTCCGTAACAACGACCGCAGAAAAACAACTTGCGTCTGTTACAAGCTTGGATGATGCTGCCGGAAGCCTGACCACCCAGACACAGGAACTGGCACAAACACTCCAGCAGTTCAAGGTGCAATAAAGCATATCCCCGAAAAAGGCGAAAAAAGACCAGTCGTAAATGGACTGGTCTTTTTTGCTGGAATATCAATGGATAAACGTACAACATCCGGACTTACGAATAAGTCCGGATGTTGTAGTAATAGCAGGGGCAGCAGGAATCGAACCCGCATCAAGGGTTTTGGAGACCCGCATTCTACCGTTGAACTATGCCCCTATCTGTTTGCTCCAAAACACTGCTTATCTAGAATACCTCTTTTTTCTATTTTTGTCAAGTAATATATTCATTTTTTCTTCATATCTTAAAAATGAGGGTATCGTTCACACTTACATATTCCCCACATTCCTTCTTGTCTTGTCCGGATGTGGACGCTGTGCAGGCGTGAACAGTAAGAAAAAAACGATTGGATTGATGGCATATATGAAAAAGCAATTCTTAAGAAAGGGAATCTTCGCTGAAGGTGTTCTGATCGTTTTTGGCATAATTCTATATTGCAGCATTCCAAACATTCCAAACACCATGAGCACCTCTTCTCTTATGGAGCAGTCTGGTTCTTCGACAGAAAACAGTTTTATCAAATGGGTGGACTTCCAAGTATCTACGGCTGCAATGGAGCTGGCAAGCAAGTATGACATCGAAACCTACGGAACTTCCCATCATGTAGACTGGATCAGCCTTTTAGCATATGCCGCGGCAAAAAGCGGAGGTACATTTGATAAAAAAGAGCTGACGGTAATCAAAGAGACTGCTCAAGCCATTGAGAACGGACAAATGACAATGGATGAGCTGACAAAAGACCTGAAATACTATTCCTATTACCAGGAAGCCTATGAAGCCGCTCTTGGAGGGCTCCTTGGAACCTATCAGGCAACAGATTCCACAACCCAGTATGGGATCAAAGCCTTTCATCCCATTGCAAAAACCTTTCCTTTTTCGGAATATGACGACTTTGGTGCTTCCCGCTCATACGGATATAAGCGGAACCATCTGGGGCATGATATGATGGCACAGGTTGGAACTCCGGTCATTGCCATTGAAAGCGGCACCGTAGAAGCTCTGGGATGGAATCAATACGGCGGCTGGCGCATTGGCATCCGAAGCTTTGATAAAAAACGCTATTATTACTATGCGCACCTTCGCAAAAATTACCCTTACCAGTCCAACCTGACGGAGGGCTGTACCGTGACAGCCGGTGATGTAATCGGCTATGTAGGGCGTACCGGATACAGTGTAAGGGAAAATACGAATAACATTGAAGTCTATCATCTTCATGCCGGACTGGAACTTATTTTTGATGAATCCCAAAAGGACAGCAATAACGAAATCTGGATTGACCTTTATCCTATCCTGCGTTTCTTGTCCGACCACCAGATGGAGGTAAAGAAAAAAGACGGCACCAAAGAATGGTATGCCGTCAATCCGATTACCGATCCAGTGCATTCATCAGTTCCTTAAGACTGCGAACTCCCAGTAACTGGATCTTTGTTTCTTTCTTCTCTTCCAGAAGCATTTTATAATTCGCTTCTGGAAGAATGCAGGTGTGATATCCCATCTTCTCTGCTTCTGCTACCCGTGCAGATGCCCAGGATACCCCCCGGACTTCCCCGGTCAGTCCCACTTCTCCAAACAGGATGGTTCCTTCGTCAACTGCCCGGTTACGGTAACTGGATATAATGGCGGCTGCAATTCCAAGATCCAGTGCCGGTTCTGACACACGCATTCCTCCTGCCACGTTAACGTAACCATCACAGGACGCCATGGATATTCCAAGCCGTTTTTCCAGCACCGCCATTAAAAGATTCACCCGGTTATAATCGGTTCCCGCAGCAGTACGCCTTGGCATATTAAAGTTGGTTTTACAGATAAGTGCCTGAATCTCGATCAGAATCGGCCGTGTTCCCTCAATGGAACATACCACAACAGAACCCGGTTCTCCCTTTGGGCGCCCCTGCAGCATGTATTCGGAAGGATTCGGTACTTCCCGAAGGCCATCTCTGCGCATCTCAAATACACCCACTTCATTCGTGGATCCAAAGCGGTTTTTCACTCCCCGGAGCATCCGGTAAGCCGCATTATTATCTCCTTCAAAATAAAGCACGGTATCAACCATATGCTCTAACATTCGGGGACCAGCGACCGTCCCTTCTTTCGTCACATGTCCTACTATAAAGATGCTAATACCATATATTTTTGCAAGCCGCATCAGAATTCCGGTTGACTCTTTTACCTGGGACATACTTCCCGGCTGTCCGGAAGCCTCTTCACAAAACATCGTCTGAATAGAATCCACAATCACAATCTCTGGCTTCTCTTCCTGAAGAAGAGCCTCGATCTCATCAAGGTTTGTCTCACTTAACAGCCTGAAATCTCCCTGTCCCTCTCCAAGCCGTTGGGCACGCATCTTAATCTGGTGCAGGGACTCTTCTCCGGAAACATACAGAACATCCCGCTTTTTCTCTGCAAGGGCGCTGCACATTTGCAAAAGAAGCGTAGACTTTCCAATACCTGGATCACCACCTACTAACACCATGGAACCTTTGACGATTCCTCCGCCAAGCACCCGGTCAAGTTCCCCGATTCCAGTCGGAATCCGCAGCTGGCTCTGTTTCATATCTACTTTGGACAAAAATTCCGGCTTAGAATCCGGAAGCGCATGCTGCATGCTGCCTCCGGTTCCTTTGCCGGAACTTTTCGTTCGGACAGGTCTGGGTGCATCCGAGAAAGTATTCCACTCATGACACGCCGGACACTGACCTAGCCATTTTGCAGATTCATAACCACATTCTTTACAAAAAAACACACTTCTCTCTTTTGCCATGAATCTCCAACACTTTCTATATACGTTCTACCTGAATTGCTGCCGGACAATCTGGAGTAATCTCCACACTTAAAACCAGTTTTCCTCCAAGATTCGTCTTCATCTTTCCAACATTTGTCTCATCCACAAATACTTTATATTCCTGCTCCGGCTCTAATTCCAATGTGATCTGCACATCTTCCTTTGCCTCTACGGAAAAACGGATTCCGACGTCGGTCTGGTCCAGATGGGATACTACGGTTCCCGGTACCGATTCATATACAAACAACCCATTTTTCTCCAGCTTGGTAATCTCCCGGAATGTTTTCACTTTATAGAGATCCCCCGCATGTGGGAAATCACTGACCTTCGTCTTAGACTCCAGATCGTAATTTCCAAAACTCAGTGTTCCATCTGATTCCTCGCGAATTAACTCTTCTACAACTGCCATCTTCTTCTCCTCCTGTGTATGATTTTGCTCCCCAAAACTTTACCTATATTTTACCATAATTCGTCCGGTTCGTCTAGTGCATCGGTTCAAAGACACTCATTGAAGATTATTCCGGATGTTTTACTGTAAACTTAATCTGATCTTTAAGCTTTCGTAACGTAACGGTATCTCCTTCCCGGATCTCACCGGAAAGAATGGCTTCTGCAAGCTGGTCCTCAACGAGATTCTGAATTGCCCTTCTTAACGGACGGGCACCATAGGTGCGGTCATAATACTTTTCTGCAATATATTCCTGAACGGCTTTTCCTGCGCGGATCGTCAGATTCATCTGTTCCTTTGTCCGTTTGCTGATGGTTTCCAGCATCATTCCAACAATTTCCTTCACATCATCCTTTGTGAGCGCATGGAAAACGATGGTCTCGTCAATCCGGTTTAAGAATTCCGGCTTAAACAGGTGTTTTACCTCTTCCATCACACTGTCTTTCATTCTGCGGTAATCTTCTCCTTCATCCTGTTTCGAAGAAAATCCCAGTGTTTTTGGTGAGACAATCCGCTGGGCACCTGCATTGGATGTCATAATGATAATTGTATTTTTAAAACTGATTTTTCTGCCCTGGGCATCTGTGATGTGACCATCATCCAATACCTGTAATAACACATTAAAGACATCCGGATGTGCTTTCTCAATCTCATCAAACAGAATTACGGAGTACGGGTTCTGACGGACTTTCTCGCTTAACTGTCCGCCTTCCTCATATCCCACATATCCAGGAGGGGAGCCGATCATCTTGGACACACTGTGTTTTTCCATATACTCCGACATATCTACCCGGATAATGGCACTTTCCTGGCCAAACATCGCTTCAGCCAGTGCTTTTGACAGTTCGGTTTTTCCCACACCGGTAGGTCCTAGGAATAGGAAAGAACCAATTGGACGATTTGGATCCTTCAGTCCTACCCGGCCTCTGCGGATTGCTTTTGATACCGCATCCACTGCTTCTTTCTGTCCGACCACCCGCTTATGAAGAATTTTTTCCAGATTCTGAAGCCGTTTTGCCTCTTCCTCCTGAAGCTTTTGAACAGGAATCTTTGTCCAGGCAGAAATAATATCGGCAATTTCATTTTCCCCTACTACCAGTTCTTTTTCCAGCCGCTCTTTTTCATTTTTCATTTTCATGTGGTTTAATTTTTCCCGGTTTGCCTCCTGCTTGCGCTTAATCTCTCCTGCTTTCTCAAACGCTTCCGACTTGATTGCCTCTTCTTTTAGCTTCTCAAGCTGTTCATTCTCTTCTTCGAGCTCACGCATCTGGGGAGAAGACATGTAGGTACTTAAACGGACTTTCGAAGACGCTTCATCAATCAGATCAATGGCTTTATCCGGAAGATAACGGTCATTAATATAGCGCTCAGACAGCTTCACTGCTGCCTCAAGTGCGTCATCTGTAATCGTTACCTGATGATGTGCCTCATAGCGGTCACGAAG
Organism: Clostridiales bacterium; assembly: GCA_029007845.1. Classification (GTDB taxonomy): domain Bacteria; phylum Bacillota; class Clostridia; order Lachnospirales; family Lachnospiraceae; genus SUG1228. Next base: position 7,575 of record JAQXIP010000071.1, on the reverse strand, counting down.
CCCTTTTAAAATCAAGATAGATTCCTCCACTGTAGGCTCTTCCACTACAACCGGCTGGAAACGGCGTTCAAGAGCCGGATCTTTTTCAATGTATTTCCGGTATTCTTCCCTTGTAGTTGCGCCTACAATCTGAAGTTCTCCCCGGGCAAGGGACGGTTTTAATATATTGGATGCATCAATGGCGCCTTCTGCACCGCCTGCACCAATAATCGTATGAATCTCATCAATAAACAGAAGACAGTTTCCATCATTCGTTACTTCACTGATAATCCGTTTAATCCGTTCTTCAAATTCTCCACGGTATTTGGAACCGGCAACCACACCGGAAAGATCCAGTGTGAGAACACGCTTGTCCTTAATGGTATCCGGAATGTTTCCTTCCACAATCTTCTGGGCAAGCCCTTCCGCAATGGCCGTCTTACCTACTCCCGGCTCGCCAATCAGACACGGATTATTCTTTGTTCTTCTGCTTAGAATCTGAACGACACGCTGAATCTCTGCTTCCCGTCCAATTACCGGATCGAGTTTTCCTTCTCTGGCATAGGCGGTCAGATCCCGGCTGTACTGATCCAGGGTAGGCGTATTGCCCCTTCCCTTCTTCCGATTCTTATTTGCCATATACTCGCTTCTGGCAGTTCCAGCATCCTGCCCTACCGCTGTGAGAATCTCGGTATATACTTTCTGGATATTGACCGAGATTGTATTCAACAGACGCATGGCAATACAATCCGGTTCCTTAATCAGGGCAAGCAGGATATGTTCGGTTCCAATCCGGTCTGAATCCAGACGGTTTGCTTCTCTCTGGCTCTGTTCCAGAATCCGTTTTAACCGTGGTGTCATATTGTCTTCTTCCATCGTGCTTGTATCTGCTTTTGGCGTAATATATTCCTCAATCAGATTCAAAAGCTGTTCTTCATCCACACCATTCTGTTCGAGAATGGTACCTGCCGTTCCAGGCGCTTTCGCAAGACCAATTAACAGGTGCTCGGTTCCAATGTAATTATGCGAAAGTTCATACGCTGTCTCTCTGGCAATCTCCATGGCTGTCCGCGCATGAGCCGTAAAACGTTCCATCATGTTTCCTAATCCTCCTTACTAATCCTCTGCAAGTTCCGGCAGATTGTCACTGATGTATTCTGCCCGCATCTGATCCCTCTGCTGGTTTCCAAGATTGGCACCTGCAATAAACTGCAGATTATTCGGCTGTATATCCATAATCAGCGAATAGATATTCTTATCTTCCTCCAATGTAAGAATACCGGTATCAACCCCCAGCTTAATCTGGGTAAGCAGGGTTACGGCATCCTTTGTCGTAAGCTGTCTGGCATATTTCAAAACACCATAAGACCGATAGATCTGGTCTGCAATCTGGTCATAGTTCTGGTTCAGAGCATACTCCCGGTATTTTCTCTCCTGCCGGATAATCTGCTGTACCATTCCGTTCATCATTTCCATTAGTTCATATTCATTGCAACCAAGCGTCTTCTGGTTTGTCATCTGAAAAATATCGGCATAGGTTTTCTGATTTTCACCATATACTCCATGCAGATTCACACCGTACCGGCTGACTTCCTGGGAGAGCTGGGGAATCTTGCCGGATGCACTCAGTGCCGGAAGATACACAAGAAAGGATGCATGCAGACCGGTTCCGGCATTGACCGGTGATGCAGTCAGATATCCAAACTTTGGATGGAAGGCCAGCCCCAGCACTTCGTCTGCATAGTCATCCATATCATTTACCCTGGTATATGCCTCTTCCAGATTCATTCCGGACTTTAAAACCTGCATTCTTAAATGATCTTCTTCCCCCACCATAATGGAAGCGGATTCATCATCCGGTATGAGAATGCCGGTATTTTTTTTCTGGATCAGAAGAGGGCTTGCCAGATGACGTTCCATCAGGCTTGCCCGGTCTACTTCCCGCAGTTCGGATATAGGGGACGCATCATAATTGCCCCCATCATCCCCGTAATTACTCATTTTATCAAGAACCAGATCCAGTAACTTCGCTGATTCTTCGTCGGTCTGTCTGTTTGTAAAGTGTACTCCTGCAACATTTCTTGCAAGGGAAACCTTGCTGGCAATTACCACATCGGATTCCTCTCCTGCTTCTTCATACCATTTTTCCATCTATGCTTCCTCCTTTTCGGAGTGCTTTTTGTGATACGCACGAATCTCGTCCCGTAACTTGGCTGCCTTTTCAAACTCTTCCTTCTCCACGGCATCCTGTAGCATCAGGCTTAAGCGGTCAATCTCAGAAATATCTGCATGTACCGATTCTGTGCGTTTCTTTCTCCGGGGTTTCTTCCCGGTATGAACCGTACTTCCCTGAACCTGTTTCAAGCTGCGGATTAACTGAGGACGGAATGCCTGGTAACATTCCTCACAGCCTAATTCTCCCTGCTCGAGAATCTCATTCCAGGAAAGTCCGCAACTCTTGCAGACACTGTCCTCTTCATCCTCTGCTTCTTCCCTTTCATCTTCCCCAAGCCGTCTCTGGTAAGCTTCCAGCATACTCGACAAAAGTCCGCCTATCGTTTCTTCGGACATGGCATCCCGGTTCATATGAAAAGAAGCATATTCTGACGCACACTGTTCACACAAATACTGTTCCTTCTTCTGACCGTCAATAATCTCCGTACAAAACACCTTTGCTTCCCGCTTCTGACATTTACTGCACAGCATCCTGATCCGCCTCCTTCCATCCATTGTAGATCTGATCTACCGCCTGATGAATCTCTTCCCTTGATATGTTCCGGCACATCGCCTTCGCAATGGACACCTTTAATTCATTCAGAAGTTCCTCCATAGCATTATATTTATCTACATCAATTGCTATGACAGCCCCTCTTCTGCGATCCAGCTTCAGATACCCTTCCTGCCGGAGAATCGAATATGCTTTATTTACCGTATGCATATTAATTCCGATATCTTCAGCCAGTTCCCGGACAGACGGAAGATTATCCCCTTCCTGAATCTGATCCGTAGCAATTCCAATAATAATCTGATTCATCAGCTGCATATAAATTGCCTCATCGCTGTTAAAATCAATTGATACAAACATGTATTATCACCAGCCTTTCGTTCCAACTGTTATATATTAATTATAACAGTGACGGCATGGATTTTCAATCCTTATTTCGCTTCCTTACAAGGAAATACATTCCAGAAACAACAATGAGAATCAGAAAAATACCTCCAATCAATAATAGGCCTCCTTTTTCTTCTCCCGATTGTCCTTCCCTGTCCGAAGCAGACACCTCATTCTGTGTCTGGTAGCGCTGAAGGGTGCCTTCCTCTTCATCCACCTGGTAAAAACTGGCGGTCTTTCCTTCGCAGCTGGCATAAACCAGATAAAAACAGGAATCCGGTTTTTCCTCTGGAACAAAGGCAGTAACCGACTCTCCTTTTATCATTTTTTCTGTCTCTACATAGCCTTTTGGAATCTCAGTCTCTTTGGATAGTTCTTTCAGATTGTAGGTATGATAAGAAACCATCCTCACCTGATTCTCTTCACTGATAACCGAAAACCCGCTCTGTTTTGCAGATTTTTCCATATCTTCCTCTTTTGTACTCCGGTTTACGCGAATCAGATAATCCTGACTGTTGCCTGCTTCTGCAGTTACCGTAATCCGTATTATATTTTCCCCGTCATGGAGCAGTTCATCGCCTGAAAGCACGGCAGTGGCTTTTTTCGAGCGTACCTGGGCATTAAAATGGAGTTTCTCCACTTCATGGCTTACCCCGATCTCATAAGCATAACACTCCGGTGAAAATGCCGGAGCCAGTTCCCCTTCCTGACAGCTTAAATCCTTCAGTGCGCAGTCCGTTTCTTTATCTGGTCCATCTTTTGCAGTTATGGAGATAAAATTGCTGGAAACAGACATGGCATTGCCATTGGCATCGGTCACCGTTGGATTCTCACATACTGCCGTTTTCGCCGTGCCAGTTCCCACTGTCTCAAAAGTAACCGTATATTTGCGGGCCGAAGTATTTTTTACCGATGTATCACTAATTTCAACAAATCCGTTTCCCCCTGACACAAAATTACTGCCTTTTTTATAGGTAAACACTGATTCATCGTAGGATAAATATAGCTGCACCTGCCCAATTGTTTCTGTGGAACGCACAGTTACCGTAACCGTCAGACTGGTTCCTTTCTGAATAGTAGAGCCTTTGCAGCTTAATACAATAGCAGCACTAGCGGCGTGGGCTGTCCCAACGCCGCCAAAGCTGCCAGAAAAAGAAATGATTATTATAATACATAAAATCCGTTTTAACTTATTTTTCATCTTTGTTTACTTTGCCGCTTTCTTCGTAATGCTGATTACATATTTACGGGTAGTGCCACTCTGGGATTTACAGCTGACCGTATATGATTTTGTCCCATCCGGCAATGTCTTTGTACCGGTTCCTGTTACAGTTGCATCCGAACACACGGAAGTTGCAGCAATCACAACACTGGTTACATCTGCCTCAACTTCAAGGGTGTATCTGGTTCCTTCCAGATCCCTCACGGCAAAAGCAGGGGTGGTCGTTAATTTTTTACCGGTACTATCTGTAACCGTTAACGTCTTCAACCAGTTATTTGGGCAGGTCCCGCCACTTGGCACCTTGCAAGGTGTTGACGGCATATTCTTATATACCGGAATCTTAAACTCAATCGCCTCTGATGTAATTCCGCTGTATGCCGTATATATTTTCTTTGATTCAGCCTTTGTTGCTTCCACATTCTGCATATACTGGTGTCCATAGTTACAGGTAGCCACATTGAATTTCTGAAGGTAATTTGTGTCCTGTCCCACTGCGATATAATTACTGCCTAACCAGATGCTTCCTCCTACAATTGCTTTATAGCGGTTGTTCCAGGGAATCAGGTACTCCGCCTTCTTTGCGATGGAAAGCTGTGTAGTCCCATTGGCATAAGTTCCGTTCTTAGCAAACCGCAGGCCATTTTGAATGGCATTGCCTCCAGTCGCCTGAATATTATAATAATTATAATATCCTTCGTAGCCAGATACTTTTCCACTCACAATGGAACTTAGTCCATTTGCTGTAACCACTTCCTGCTTTACCCGGCTGGCAAGAATATATGGGTTCACATTGGATGATTTTGCCGCATCCATAAATGTATCCGCATATGTCTTTGTAACGGTCTTTCCATTCTCTTCGTATGTATAGGATCCTTCCAGCTTTGACTGGGATAATATTTTCTGCACCCCTGCCGTTGTCTGGTGTTTTGAATTATAGGTCTGCACTAAAAACTGGAATATCGTATCTTCTGTCAAAAAGTTTCTTGGATCCATATAATATTCCACTGCCTCTTTGGACGCATTGACCCAGCCGCCGCCATCATAAGTCGTAAAATTATCCGTCGTCCAGTCAAGGCTTCCCGGCAAAGTAGATTTCCATGCCAGGCTCTTGGTTTTTGTAATGAGATTTCTTCCTTTTGCCGTGTTGCCGTTTGTCTCGGTCATTGCCTGGTTGCTGACCACGGTATCCCAATCGAGACCGGTGATCTGTGCAGTGAATTTCCATTTTGGATATTTCTGGTGAAGATTCATTAACGAAGTAACGTAGTCGCTTGGAAATCCTTGTGCTGACAGATTTTTCTTGAATTCTGCATCTGTCACCGTACCTGAGCTATCTCCACCGGAACTACCACCGCTGGAACTGCTCCCCGAGCCACTTCCACTGCCACCGGAACTGCTACCGCCAGAACCACTGCCGCTGCCACCGGAACTGCTTCCGCCAGAACCACTGCCGCTGCCACCGGAACTGCTTCCGCCAGAACCACTGCCACTGCCGCCGGAACTGCTGCCACTTCCGGAACCTCCACTGCCAGAGGAAGTGCCCGTACTTATATAATCCCCACTGACATATCCGGTAACTGTTTTTCCTCCAAAGGTTACTTTAATCTGATACCACTTCACTTTATCCACCGTCTTAGTGGCAAGAATCGTCACTTTTGTTCCCTTAGAAAGTACTACATTTTTTCCATCCGACTGCACAATAGGGTAACCGGTTCCTGCACCAGACCGGACATTCAGTCCAGTTGCCGTAACCGTTCCCGTTGTCGTAGTGACAGTACCAGTGGAAGAGCCATTGGACGCCTGGGAAGAAGATACCGCAAACGAAACAGCAGATGCCTTCACATAACCCGAATAGCTCTTTTTATTAGATGTAAACTTTACTTTAAAATACTTTACGCCTGAACCGGAAACGGTAGTTTCCTTTATGATCGTAACCGCCTGAGCTTTTTTCAGTGAAATGGTCCTCGTCCCATCTTTGAGCACTGTCTTTTTCGCAGGTGACTGGTATACTTTCTGTGCCGAGTACATCTTTCCTTTTACACTGCTTTTCAAAGTCAGACAGATATAGTCGCTGCTGGCATATCCTTTTACCGTCTTTTTATTAAATGTAAAGGATATTTTATACCAGCGCACACCAGCGGATGTCTTGCTTCCAATAATGGATACAGCCTGATTTTTAGAAAGAGTCACATTTTTTCCGTCTACTACTACTTTTGATGCACTGGTTCCCGCATTGGTCCGGACATTCACCCCGTCGGTTTTGGCATATGCAGGCACTTTATACGATGTGCCAGCCGCCAGGATACCGTCTCCATTCGGACAGGCGATTACCAGTACAAGAAAAAGCGCCAGAAAATTCCTTATGTAAGTCCAAATATAAAAGTCTTTTTTTCGTTTGTATCCCATAAAACCTTCCTCTCAAAATATTATGATACAAGGGTCAAAAGGTCAGAACTCGTTCCTGCCTGCAGGATAAGAGCTCTGACTTGTTGACCCTGGCATCATCCTATCATCTCTCGTTAAGTTCAACTTATCAAAGACCTATGTCATAAGAGTGGCAGTTTTATTTGATTTTTATGCCTCGTCAATGGCTTTTCCAATGTCATGGCGCATATATTTATTTTCAAAATCCACCCATTCCGTTGCCTTATATGCATTAGCGCGGGCTTCCTGCAAGGTGGCACCTTTCGCTGTCACACCCAGCACACGGCCACCATTTGTCACAATCTTTCCATCTTTCATTTTTGTTCCTGCATGGAAACAGTAATATCCTTCCTCCTTGTCAAAACGCTCCAGGCCACTGATCTCTTTTTCCTTTTCGTAGCTTACCGGATATCCTTCCGATGCCAGAACAACACAGACTGCCGCATTCTCTTCAAATTCTAACTGGATGGTATCCAGTCTGCCGTCAATGCAGGCCTCCATCACTTCAATGATGTCGTTTTTCATGCGAGGCAGCACAACCTGGGCTTCCGGATCACCAAAACGGGCATTGTACTCCAAAACCTTTGGACCATCTTGTGTAAGCATCAGTCCAAAGAACATAATTCCAACAAAATCCCTGCCTTCTGCTTTCATGGCATCCATTGACGCCTGATAGATATATTTATGACAGAATTCATCCACTTCTTTTGTATAGAACGGACTTGGAGAAAAGGTTCCCATACCACCTGTATTTAATCCCTGGTCACCATCTTTAGCCCGCTTATGATCCTGGGCACTGGTCATCGGTTTGATATGGGTACCATCACAATAGCACAGT
>JAQXIP010000070.1 GCA_029007845.1 Clostridiales bacterium | reverse complement strand
CTCATGCGAAGCTCCAGTCCGGCATCTTTTAATTTTTCTTCATACTCTCCGGCACTTTGGGTCAAAAGCACTCCCACTTCGCAGTCTGCAAGTTCCATTTCAATGGCACCGCTTGCCGCTTTTGATGCTTCAATCAAATCTTCGGTTAATTTTTTCAGCCGGGCAGACTGACGGCGAAGTACTTCCACATATTCCTCTGCCTTTTGATTCTCCAATGGCTCTTTTCCCAAAAGATCTACATAATTTATAATGGAAGTCAGCGGGGTTTTTATGTCATGGGATACATTTGTAATCAATTCGGTTTTAAACCGTTCACTCTTCATCCGCTCTTCCACTGCATGCTGCATTCCCAGGCTAATATGATTTAGGTTTTCCCCATGCCGTTTAAACTCCGATAAGAGATGCGTGGTATCGATCTTATATTTTAAGTCTCCCGCTGCCAGCCGTTCACTTCCATCCTGCAGGGTTTTCATACTTAATAGAATCACCATAAATCCTCCAAGAAGAACCACTTTTTCCGCAATCCAAAAGCCCAATACTGCTTCTACATCATACTGGCTCAGTGCTGCAATTCCAGTTAGCTCAAATGCAGAAAAAGCTGCATAGACCAGTACTGCTTTCCACATTAAAGGCAGATTTTCTTCCAGAAACCTTCCGGCTCTTAATAATCCTCTTCCAGACAGGCAGATTGTCTTATAGATTACTGTATTTTTCCACCACTGTTTCGTCCCGAGGCGTGCGAAAGCGGTTTCAGCGATGAATAAACCAAGACCGGAAATAATAACCGTAGACACCACTAAAAGTAAAATTACAAACACCATGTCTGCGAAACGAAACGCATATAGATAGCTGATATTTCCCATTGCATCATCAGTAAAGATAACAACACCTGCGGCAATTGCCGCTCCTGCGATCAGCTCTACATCCAGCGGAATCCGGTCTCTCCAGCAAAGCGTGTTGTTCTCTTTTCCTCTTTCCCCTCCTGCGTTGTACACAAGCAGAACAAAGCACAAGCCGGCAGCAAACAAGGTAATACAAAATATCCCGAGCAGCGGATAGCGGATTCTTTCTGCAGTATCAATCATTCCACGCACCTTTGCAATGGGGTCTGCAAAAAAGTTCTCCTCTGCAACATTGCAGTCCACATAGTAATTTTCAACATTTACTTTGTCACTATCCTGCACTTTTCTCTCCATATACTGCATAGAACCCTCGCTCCACACCATCTCTCTCAGGTATTCATCAGGCAGAACATCTTTCGCCAGATACCGCATTTCAAACGCATCTGTCTCCGATACATTATGAATGACATCCACAATTTCTCTTCCACGATATATGACAAAATTAACATTTACATTCTCACAGTCCGCCAATACGCTGCGCCGGGCATCTTCCCAGTCATGAAATGCATATTCCCTAAGGATGATGCTGGCATATTCCGCTGTAATCCTCTTTATCTGCTCTTCCTTTAACTGTTTTACATTTTTTCCATCGTACATCCCCCAGCTAATCATCACCACCACTGCAAATCCCTGTAATACAGCTGCTACTGCCAGCAGGAGAAATAGCAGACTGACTGCGATTTTTCCCCTCCTGCTCATTCCTTTCTCCTTCTTCCTCTCTTTTTTCATTCCATTCATAATGTACCCCTTTCCATCTTATACCCCTGTCCCCACACCACCTTTAGATAGCGTGGTTCCGTAGGGTTATATTCCAGTTTTTCCCTTAGATGCCGGATATGTACTGCTACCGTATTTTCTGATCCATAGGGCGCATCCTTCCAGACATGCTGATAGATTTCTTTTGGGGAGAACACCTCACCCTGATGCTGCATAAGAAATTTCAGGATGTCATATTCCGTTGGTGTCAGATTGACCGGTTCTCCATCCAATGTCACTTGCTTTTTCGCATCTTCCAGTTCAATTCCCCCTACGCAGATAACGCGTTTCTTTTCTTCCATTGTTTTACTTCCAAGCTGCATATACCGGCGCAGCTGTGACCGGACTCGTGCCTGTACTTCGATTGGATTAAACGGTTTGGTTATATAATCATCTGCACCTACCGTAAGCCCCAGCACCTTATCCTGGTCTTCACTCTTCGCCGTCAGAAGAATCACCGGCACATTGCTAATCTCCCGGATCTTCACCATTGCCTGGATTCCATCCATCTTTGGCATCATAATATCCATAAGAACCAGGTGAATCTCGTTTTCCTTTACCACCTCCAATGCTTCTTTTCCTGAATATGCCTGAAAAATCTCATACTCTCCGGAGGCCAGATAGATTTTCAAGGCCGCTACAATGTCTTTTTCATCATCACAGATTAATATGTTGTACATTTCCTTCACCCTTTCGTCGACAACCTTATTGTACAAAATAAAATATTAAAAACCAATGAGGGAAACCATTAAGATTTCTTTAAGAACAAAATAAGAGGAAGAACTTCTCTGGCAGGCAGATGAATTCTTCCTCTTATTCATATCCTATGATGACTGACTTTCCATATAAAAATCAGACATTGCTATTGTTCTTTTACCATATCTTCGATGGTCTTCTTCTGCTCCGCAGATAAAATTCCATCCAATTCCATCAGGAGTACAAGGCTGTCCCCAACCCGGGCAATTTTACGGATATATTTCGTTTCCTCATCCTGCACAATCCCCGGAGGATCGATAAGATCCTTGTCACTTAACTCTACGATTTCCTTTACTTTGTCAACCTGCAGCCCGATCAGCACCCCTTTTGACCGGACAATGATCATCCGCGTCTCTTCTGTAACTGCAATCTCCGGCAGTTTGAATTTATTCCGGATACTAAAGACCGGAATAACCACTCCACGAAGATTAATAAGCCCCTCAATATAAGATGG
>JAQXIP010000069.1 GCA_029007845.1 Clostridiales bacterium | reverse complement strand
CCTCTTTGCCCAAAGATAGGAGCCGCAAACATAAATCCAGAGATCCGGACAAGAATCATCAGGAAAAACTCCAGATTTTCAATCGTAAAAGTCATGCTATCACCTTATATACCTTGAAAAATCCTGCCACAAGGTTGTGGTGTAATTATTCATGTTACCGAATATCCAGGAACCACATAATACAAGAACAAGAAAAATTGCCAGCAATTTTGGCACAAACGTCAATGTCTGCTCCTGAATGGAAGTAACTGTCTGAAAAATACTAACGATCAGTCCCACGATCAAAGACACCAAAAGCATTGGCGCTGCACAGGACACAACCATCCAAAGAGCCTCCCGGATCATATCCACAACTACATCTTCCGTCATTCCTGCAACCACCTTCCTTTCCTGCATCTTTCCTCAACAGATTTCTTGCTATGAAACCGTATAAAATGTTTTTACCAGTTCGCCTACCACAAGGTTCCAGCCATCAACCATTATAAACAACAGGATCTTAAACGGCATGGATATGGTAGTCGGCGGCAGCATCATCATTCCCATGGACATCAAGGTAGAAGCAACTACCATGTCAATAATGATAAATGGGATATATATGATAAATCCAATAATAAATGCAGTCCGAAGTTCACTGATAATAAAACTCGGAATCAGCACTACTGTTGGAATATCATCCAGATTATTAATATTTTCCGTATCAATATTGGATATATTTAAAAATAACTTGATATCTTTTTTTCTCGTCTGTGAATACATGAATTCACGAAATGGTTCAATTCCTTTTTCATAAGCTTCTTCCTGAGAGATCTCTCCTTTTGAAAAAGGTTTAATCGCTTCTGTATTCACCTTGGAAAATACCGGAGACATAATAAATAACGTCAAAAACAACGCCAGGCCGATGATTACCTGATTCGGCGGCGTTGTCTGCAAACCCAGTGCAGTACGGACAAAATGAAGCACAATGATAATTCTGGTAAAGGACGTAAGCATAATTAATATGGACGGCGCCAGTGAGATTACCGTAATGGCAATCAGTATTTGTAACGTACCAGAAACGCCCGCTTCTCCTGCATTCGAAGAAATATTCAGTTCAAATGGAGTATTCATCTCCTCCGGGTCACTGCTGACAACCGGTTCATCTACTGTCGTATTGGAGTCAATGGACACATCAGGCTCTGTAACAGTCGCATATGCCGTTGCATCACAAAAAAAGGTTATGGATATGAGAAAAACCAAAATTCCAAAGAAAAGAATCGCTTTATTTCTTACTGTCTTTTTTGCTTTCATCGTATCATCCTAACCATTTTTGTCTTTCTTACTTATGATCTTTTCCAAAACCGAATGAAATTCTGCCGGCATATCCGGCTGGCTTTCGGTATGATTCAATTCTTTTTCAGACAATTCAGTAAGGAACGTAACCCGTTCCTTACTGACACCTATCAGCAGATACTTATCACCTGCTTTAATAATCTGAATTACAATATTGGGTGAAACCCGGCATGTTTCAAGAACTTTCAAATTACGGTTCCCGTTAAAACCACTCTGGTTCTTACCTACTATTCGTGTAGTGTAATAGGCAGCAACAAGAATCAACAGAAAAACGACTAACATTCCAAGAAGCTGCACGGTACTTTTCACAACAGAATAATTCTCTGTCAAAAAAAACATCTGATCAACCAACTGCTTTTTTCACTGCTTCCAATACACGGTCTGCCTGGAATGGTTTTACAATAAAATCTTTCGCACCAGATTGGATTGACTCAATAACCATAGCCTGTTGTCCCATGGCAGAGCACATAATCACAACCGCATTCGGATCATTTTCCTTGATTTTTTTCAAAGCCTGAATTCCATCCATCTCCGGCATGGTGATATCCATCATAACCAGATCTGGTTTTACTTCCGCATATTTTTCTACTGCTTTCTGACCGTTTTCAGCCTCTCCCGCAACATTATATCCATTCTTTGTCAGAATATCTTTAATCATCATTCGCATGAAAGCTGCATCATCACAGATTAAAATATTTTTTGCCATAAAGTCTCTCTCCTTATTTCTTATCTGATAATTTCGGTGACGCGGATACCGAAACTTTCTTCAATCACTACTACTTCCCCTTTAGCAACAAATTTTCCATTCACCAGTACGTCAATCGGTTCACCGGCAAGCTTGTCCAGTTCAATAATGGTTCCCGGGGAGAAATCCAGTATTTCCTTAATTGACTTATTGGTACGACCCAGCTCCACGGTTACTTCCAGAGGAACATCCATAATCAGGTCAATATTTTCCTGTTGCATCAACGGATTGATGTTAGCTGCAAACGGCTGGAACTGCGCAGGCTGCACATTTACATCCGGTCCCGGCATTCCACCATACATCGGCTGCTGATACTGGTACTGCTGCTGTGGCGGTACCATCTGCTGTACAGGAGCCTGCTGCATCTGCGGCATTGGCTGCGGTGCTGGTGGCGGAGTCTGTGCCTGCTGCGGCTGTGGTGCTGGCTGCGGCGCAGACTGTGCTGGTGCCTCTTGCTGGCTTCCAGTAAAATTAGCATATATTTCCTTTGCAAATTCAAATGGATACAACTGCATAATCTGGCTGTCTACCAGATCACCAATCTCCATTCGAAAACTAACCATAACAAAATCGCCGTCTAAAAATGAATATTTCTCGTCTTTGGATGAAACGGCATCATTCAAATCAATCAGGCTGGCGGACGGCGGACTGATATCCACTTTTCGCTCCAGCATGGACGACAACGAAGTAGAAGCAGATCCCATCATCTGGTTCATTGCCTCACTAATCGCACTTAGATGGAGTTCCGTTAATTCTTCATCGGTAATGGAACCGTCTCCTCCCATCATAAGGCTCGTAATTACTTTTACATCATCCTCTTTCAGAATTAAAACATTCTGGCCATTTAACCCTTCTTTATATGCAATATGTATAAATACACACGGACGGTCAAACTGTTGTGACAAATCACTAAGATTTGCATAAGAAACCACCGGTGTTGAAATCAGAACTCTTTCATTTACAAGGGTAGAAAGCGCAGTGGCCGAACTTCCCATGCTGATGTTGGCAATCTCACCAACCGCATCCTTTTCCGCATCGGTTAATGTCTGTCCACCTGACGGAGCAGCACTGCTGTCTGAGGTACCCAACAGAGCATTCAACTCTTCCTGCGATAACAAATCATCCATCTTAGCTACTACTCCTCTCTAATTACTGTTGTAACACGGACTGCATAAGTATCCGCTGATACTCCTGGCAATCCGGTAAATTTTTTAATATTTCCAACATATATATCCAACAGATCGTCCACCTTACTGTCAAGGCGGATAATATCACCTGGCTGCAGATTGGAGAAATCATTCACAGACAGAATACTTCTTCCAAGCACTGCCCGGATCGGAATCTTGGCTTTTGAAATGGCAGCCTCGATTACATCATTATATACTCCAATATCTTTTTCCTTCATGGTTGAATACCAGTATTTTGTATTTAACCGGTCAATCACCGGTTCCACACAGCTATATGGAATACAGATATTCATCAGCCCTTCCACATCTCCTACCCGGATATTCATTGTAACAATGGAAGTCATCTCACTTGGTGAAATCAGCTGGGCAAATTGGGAATTTGTCTCAATTCGTTCCAGTCTGGGCTCCAGTTCAATTACGCTATGCCACGGTTCAATCATAAGGTTTGTACACACATTCATGATCCGTTCCATAATAATCAACTCAATCTCAGAGAAATCACGGCTTTTTACAAGAGGCTGTCCGGCTCCGCCAAGCATCCGGTCAATCATGGCATATCCCAGTTCATCATCAATTTCCAGAATAATGTTTCCCTCCAGCGGTGTAAACTCGATCACACCTAACAATACCGGATTGGACAGGGCGTTGGAAAACTCCGAATAGGTAATTGCCTCTGAATTCATTACTTCTACCTGAACATTCTTCCGAAGATAGGCCGGAAGATTGGTAGACAGCAAACGGCCATAATGCTCAAAAATGATCTCTAACGTACGAAGATGTTCTTTCGAAAATTTGGACGGTCTGGCAAAATCATAATCCTTCACTTGCTTTTCGCCAGTGCTTTTCATATCTTCTGCACTAATCTCGCCACTATTCAGAGCTGCAAGCAGATTATCAATCTCACTTTGCGATAAGACATCGCCCATTTTTTCTCACCTCACAATTCTCTGTGACAGTATCAACAGAGTTATTATACTATAAACCTCGGTTTTACACAAGATATAGATGAAAAACAATATTTTCCCTAGCAGTTGTATCCACAATACTACTGAAACCGCAGATTTCCAAAGGAAATGTCATAGATACACTCTGTATCGAAATGCTTCTGGATTTTCTCCAGACACTTTGCTTTTACTTCATCCCGGTTCTGGGTAATGGTATCATAGGTATAACCTGATATTACCTCCGATACCGTATCCATAATATAGCTCTCACTTTTCTCCATATTGGAATTAACAGATTTAAAATCTTTGGCTTTTGAATTCATGGAAACCGTAACGCTGTCGAGCATTCCATAATGATCCACATTATCCGTATCCCGCTTCAGATTCAATGTCAGTTCCTTTGTGATGGTATATACTTCTGTATCTTCCACACTGACATTGACTTCACCGGAACCTTCATTGGCAAGTTCCAGATCTACTGCAGATGCTACCTGGTCAATCAGGCGGCTTGTCTTTTGCGAGGTTGGCACCACCGTAAATACAATCACAGCCGATAAGATCAGATTAAGCAGACCAACTGCCAATACTACAATTGTTAACATATTTTTTTTCATAGAGAGAACTCCTTTCCAATTACCACTAATCCGTTTCGTCCAGCGTGTAGATATCAATCTCAACCCGACGGTTTTTTGCTCTTCCAGATGCCGTTTTATTACTGGAAACCGGATCATACTCACCTTTTCCAGCAGCTTCGAGTTTTGCAGGATCCAGTCCCTTTTTATCGATCAGATACTGCCATACCGAGATTGCCCTGGCAGAAGACAGCTCCATATTATTCCGGTATACACCATTCGAAATCGGCACATTATCCGTATGTCCGAGAATCTGAATCCGATGCTTATTATACCTCTTTAAAATGTCTCCAATCTTATTAACAATCGGGATGACATCTTTTCTCAGATCCGCTTTACCGGATTCAAACAAAAGCCCGCCACTGATTGAAATATGGACAACACCATTTCCCATTCCCACATTGACGTAATCAGAGATATTGGCATCCTCGGTTGCCTCAACAATATCCTCGTACAGTTCTTCTGTATTTTCCTGTTTTTCCGCTTCCAGCTGTTCCTGGTATTCCTTCAGCGGATCATCCGACTGGGTATCAGACTCACTGGCTTTTCCCATATTATTAAAATATTCATCCAGTTCGTTAAGCTGTGTCGCCCCTGCACTAATCATCTGTCCGTCTCCAATGGAAGCACCTCCCCCATTAAAGATGCTGAACGCTTCTGACAAGGACTTAGACAGTTCATCATACTTTGCCGCATCCGGAGAGGACATGGAAAATAATAGAACGAAAAAACAAAAGAGTAAGTTCATCAAATCACTAAACGTAGACATCCATGCCGGTGAACCGGCAGAAACCTCTTCCTGCTTTTGTTTTCTTGCCATTAAGCCTCACCGCCTTCAGTCTGCTCCCCTACGGTAGCGCGGGCGCTTGGTGCCAGGAAGGATTTCAGTTTTTCCTCAATAACACGAGGGTTTTCTCCCGCCTGAATTGATAACAGTCCTTCCACGGTTACTTCTTTCATCATAATCTCTTTCGCATTATTGGCCTTTAATTTACTTGCCACTGGGATACAGATCCAGTTAGCAAGAACCGAACCATAGAACGTGGTAACAAGTGCAACCGCCATCGCAGGACCTACCGTTGATACATCCTGCAGGTTTTTCAACATGTTAATCAGACCAATTAACGTACCAATCATACCCCAGGCAGGACCGGAAGCTCCAAGACCTTCCCAGAATCCAATGATTTTTTTATGGCGTTCCTCGATACTGCTTAATTCCGTCTCCATAATATTGCGCACCAGTTCCGGATCCGTTCCGTCTACGACAAGAAGAATTCCTTTTTTTAAAAAGTCATCATCCAGATCCCCCGCCGCTTCTTCCAATGCAAGAAGACCTTCTTTTCTTGCCGTATTCGACAAGTCGATAATCGTCTGAATCGTCTTTCCTTCCGATGACGGTGTTACTTTCATGATAAGCCCGAAGCTCTTAAGATTCGAAAGAAAAACTCCTATGCTTTCCTGCTGTGCCATGTTTGACATAAATGCCCCGCCAAACGTAATCAGAATAGACGGAATGTCAATGAATGACTGGATATTCGAAAACACCAGTCCGGCCTGCTTATCATACACAATACCAAAAATCATAAGTACAAAACTTAGGATAACCCCCAATAACGATGCGATATCCAATGATTTCACCACTCTCTCTTATATTTTCACAGACAGTTAAATCCTGTCTGAAATAATCTCTTTTTTATATAATATTACTAAATTTCTGACATCTTGTCTACTTTCTTTTACAATCAGTTTCTTACCGGTTGTCAATGTGATCACGGTATCTGGTGTTTCCTCTACCATTTCTATCAAATCTGCATTAACGGTATACGTTGTCCCATTCATTCTTGTCAGCTCAATCATATGGTTTCTCCCACTTTCTCTTCCGGGTAATGCCGTTTTCTCTTTAAGCCGCACAAAAAGGCGGCGGAACAAAAAAGTCCGCCCACCTTTCGCTGTCCAACTGTCTCTTATCGTTTCAGATTAACCAGTTCTTCTAACATCGTATCAGATGTTGTAATAATTCTGGAGTTTGCCTGGAATCCTCTCTGGGTTGTAATCATGGAAGTAAATTCAGAGGAGAGATCCACATTAGACATCTCCAAAACACCTGTTGTAAGGGAATTGCCTCCTGCAGTCGGATCTTTTCCCATTCCGTCAAACTCCCCGGAGTTTTTCGTTGCTGCAAACATGTTATTTCCAACCGACTCAAGACCTGACGCATTCGGGAACGTGGCAACGGCAATCTGTCCTAGCAGTTTGCTTGTACCATTATCATACGTACCACGTATTTTCCCACTGGCATCGATACTGACTCCTGTCATATTTCCCACTTTCTTTCCCGCGCCGGTATTATCCGTACTGGAAGTACCCTTTTTGGCTTCAAGGGAAGAACTTCCACTTTGGGAATACATGGTAATCGTGGAAAAATCGATAGAAACCGTTTGTCCATCCCCTTTAAAAGGACTGGTTGTATCAGTTGTGGACATCTTCAAATCCAGTGCTTTTTTTACATCCGTTCCAGATGCAGTGGTTCCTGCGTTAACAAATTTACCGGTTGCCGCATCAAAAACAAGTGAGTTCTCTGTTCCGTTAGCCTTGATTGTACCGCTTGTGGTATCATAAGCATAAGTCACTCCGTTAAAGCTTACCGATAATCCGCTGGCAGATATTGTTTCCTTTCCGGTAGTATCTACCGTAGTCTTTGTCATAATGGACTTATTTTCCGAGTCTACAATATCGGTCAAGGATACCGTATACTCATTCGGTTTATTTGCCACCTGCTTTAAGGATACTTTAACCAGATAACTGTTGCCAAGGCTGTCAAAAAAGCCGATCTGAACCGGTTTTCCCACTCCGTCTGATGCAAGCTGGCTGTCCTTCTGGTCAATATTACCGGTTACATAACAGTTTTTTGTTGCTTCCGGCTCTGCATATGTATTCTCCGCCGACATAATGGTAAGCGGTGATACTGCATCCTGAACAATCTCCTGTCCTTCTTCATCCGGCTGCCATCCCATAACCGGGGCTCCAAAGGACGTACACAGTGTTCCGTTGGCATCCACTTTAAAAGAACCTGCTTTTGTAAAATAGTTCGTTCCGCCACTGTTTACAATAAAGAACGCATCTCCGGTAATCCGGATATCAAACGGATTATCGGTACGCTCCGAACCACCCGAACCGGATATGTTGGTCGTAATGGATGAAACATTCGCTCCAAGACCGATCTGCATCGGGTTCTGTCCGGCTGCCCCGGTACTTGGATTTGGTCCGGTCGCAGCCTGTGTGGTCTGATATAAAATATCCGAAAAAACAACCGAACTGGATTTGAATCCTGCTGTGTTAACATTGGCAATATTATTACCAATTACATCCATTTTTGTCTGGTGAACTTTTAATCCTGACACACCAGAAAACAATGATCTCATCATAATGAATTACCCCCTAAATATGTGGTATTCTACATACATCACCTTATCTGTCAGTCAAAGGTAATGGCTTCCTTCCGGTCCAGCCCTATGTATGAATACTGTTTTTCAATTTTTTCTATTAACTGATGATTGCGCCATCAATATTGGTAAACACTGCGTCTTTTGTGTCATTTACTGCAGTAACAACGGTATTGCTGCTGATATTGACAATAAACGCCAGATTGTCCACCATAACAAGAGATTCCTTAATTCCTTTTTCTCTTGCACGGCTCGTTCCACCCTGAAGCCTCATTAGCTGTTCCCCTGTCAGGTCAATCTGCCGGCTTGCCAGCCGCTCATTGGCATGCTTGGAAAACTTTAATTCCGAGCTTTCCTGCTGTTTCTGGGATGTTTTCTTAAGAACTGCCTCGAAAGAGTCATCGTTTAACTCTTTTTCGGAAACCACAGGACTTTTTTTGCTCAGATATTCTGACATCTGGCTAATGGACGTAAAATTACTCTGATTGATCTGTGTCGTCTGTGGATTGATCTGTGTCATCTGTGCCCTCCTCGGAATATGGATTTGTTCCGGTCACGGTCAATGTTACCTGATCCACAACCGTTGTCGTAAGCGGATCGTTAAATACAAAACCAATACTATATTTTCCAGCATTCAGTCCGTGTAAAGCTTCTTTGTTAATGGTAAGCTCATTCTTCTTCTCATCAAACGAGAGATACTTGGTATCCACCTGCTGTCCATTTAATATTACACCAAAACCATCTGCTTTTCCATCATCAATTCCAAGATTTAAGAAAATTTCCAGATCTTTTTCGTTCTCAAAATCAAACTCAAGATCCTGTTTTTTGATGCTTGGCGCTTTCTTTTGTGCAACATAGGAATCACTTTCCACACTGATCAGATCCTCTATGGAATATTTCGTTCCATTTACACTGATATATGTTTTGGATCCGGATTTTGTTACGTATTCCACGATGCCTTCGATCATGCCTTCTGTTTCTGCATCATCCTGCACTAACACCGTCTTCCCAATCAGGGAAAAAGCCTGCGTGTCCGAAAAGGAACTGTTCAGATTCTGTAGCTGCTCTAAGGAAGAGAACTGGGCGAGCTGCGCAACATACTCGGTATCAGTCGATGGATTTAACGGATCCTGGTTCTGCATCTGGGCAACCAGAAGCTGTAAAAAGGACTCTTTATCCAAAGTGCTTCCTTTATTTTTTGATGTGCTGGATGCGGTTTCCCCAGCAGATGAAGTCAGCAGATTACCTGAATCAACAAACTGGCCATCCTTTACCTGTGCAACATTACTCATATTAGAAAACCTCCTTCTAAGCGGTATAATCTACAGTGCTTTCATTGGCATCCATGCGGACTGCAGCGTTCTGCTCCTCATCCGTGAGGTCTTCGAAAGAACTCTCTTTCAGGTCTTTCAAATCAAACTGTCTCTGTGTCTTTTTCTGTGGATTCTGCTGGTTCTGCTCATTTTCCCTGCTCTGCTCAAATGCAAATTCGGATACATTCACTTCCACAGCCTCTACTTTAAGCCCCTGTTCCTCCAGTGTATCTTTTAATACCTGAATCTGGCTTTCCAGGGCTTCTTTTGTCGTTTCCGTGGTCACCGTAAAAGTAGCTGTCATCTGTCCATTTTTTGCTGTTACAGCCAGATTAACCTTACCAAGGTTCTCCGGATTAAGCTGAAGTTCCATAGAAGACGCTTCCTGGCGGATAGTGATGCGGATCTGATCTACAACCTGGGTCACAATCTCCCTCATCGTCCGGAGGGAATCCACATTTTCTCCAAACGCATCCGTTGAAATGGAATCCGAAAGCTGGCTCACAAACTGGTTCACTGCCTGCGCATGCGATACATGGGAGTTCTCCTCTTTCATCCCTTTTGATCCTTCACCGGATGAAGACGGCTCCTTCGATAAAGACGCCTGTTCCCGATCTACCTTAATATCAGGCAGTCCATCTTCCAGAGTTGTCCCAGAAGCATTTTCTTCAAAGGATGAATCCTCTGGCGTTGTAAGAACTTCTGTCTTGAAAGAATCTTTATTCAGAACACCGTTCATCAGTGAAGCAAGCTGATCCTTTGGCAAGTCCGGAAACTCTTTACTGATTATGTCCGAAAGCCCCTGGGAAATATCGTGAAACTGTTGTGCCATCCATTCATCGGTAAGAAAATCCATCTCATCTGAAGAACCATTTAACTGCATCAAAAGCTGCTTTAAGGAATCTCCATCCAATAGATCTGCCGCCTGGATTCCCAATTCATCCATAAGAGCTCCGATCTCTTCACCAGAGACACCGGTGACATCTGATACAAGGGATACGAACTGATTCATTACGGCAGAAACCGCTTCTACTGCTTCTTCCGGGATCTCATCATCAAGACTGGAATATCCAGAGAGTTCTTCACTCCGGGATGCCTTATCCTGTGCACCAAAAGCCTTATCCAGTTTTTTTCCAGCTTGGTTTTCTTTCTGATAGAACCCTGTTTTTTTCTGGGCTTCCGCATTACTTCGGACTGTACTCTTCGCATCGGAGTTTGCATTGCTTTTCAGAAGGCTTCCAAAATCTGTTCCATTTGCACTCTGGCCTGTCCCAGTATTTTTTCCTCTTAAAGAAGCACCTGCACTCTGCACACCTACAGACTGATTTGCTGAAATAATCTGTGCTGTCATTCCTCTATACCTCCTTTCCTCTTTTTATATCGGCATTTTTCAACGGCTTCATAACCTCTAATCTGACATTGTTGTCCTTTTTGTAATTTTTGCAGCAGTTGCCGGATCCATATTAGCCAGAATCTCTGCACTTGCAGCCGGTTTCATGGCGCTAATAATCTGACATACCAGATCCAGATCACCGGAAGTCATAATTTCCAGAACAGAAGCGGCCTGGGCAGGATCCATCTTGGCATACATATCTGCCTGTTCCGTTACCTTTTCGTTATGCTGTATCTGTTCAATAACCCTCTGATAGATATCTGCCGCATTATCCGGGTCAATGGATTCATAGTATTTCTGATATTCCGTAATATCCGGGGCATTATCGGTAAACACCACTTTTTCATCAAATTCCCGCTTTAATTTTTCAAAGTTTTTCTGCTGGGTTTCAAATGTTTCCAGACGTTTTACTTCTGACTCAAGATCGCTGATGACCGTATCTTTAGAATCATTAACTGAAGTTAAGTCATCAATCTGTTTCTGAAGCTCTTTAATCTTTGCATTTGCATCTGCCAGATTGTTATAAGAGTAGGCTTCACTATAAGTCTCATTTCCAGAATCCGGCAGAATCTTATTCACTACCGGTACATCCTTCAACAAAGGAGTTAGCACACTGCTTCCAAAGCCGCCCACATCAAATTTAATACACAATGCAAAAATCAGAAGAAAGATCAAAACAATAAATACTACCGTAAAAAAGGTAATCAGACGACCTGCCAGCTGTCCACCTTCTTTTGGAGATTCGTCCAGTTCATCTATATCATCATTTTTGTTTTTTGCCATGACCACTTACGCTCCTTTCCTTCTTTAACTTAGTCAGCCGAATGATTATGGTTTCTTCTTCCCATATTGGAAGCTTACCAGCTGGTCAATCTCTTTCTTCTCGTCTTCGTTGATTTCCAGCTTGAATTGTTCAAATGCATGTTCTTTTAATTTCTCCTGAATCTTTCTCTCCTGCATGGCTTCCCCAAGTTCCAGCCTGGCAATCTCTGCTTTTCTGCGCGCATTTGCCACTGCTATCTGCTGGAACCGGATCTGCCCCTTCATAATCTCTACTGCTTCATGAAGCTTCTTCACTTCCATCAGATCCAGAATGGGAACGGTCTCTGAAAAAGATTCCTTCAGCTGCTCTTCATAGCTCTTTTTTTTCTGTTCCAGACCGTTTAATATGTTCTCTTCCTCTTCCAGCTTTGCTGCCGCATTGCGGTATGCACTTTTTTTCTGATCCTCCATCTTTTCCTTCAGATTAAGAATATTCTGCATCCGGTATACAAATTTTGCCACTGATTATCACCCAGATCCTTTATGCAAACAATTCCTTTAACATCTCTATCTCCTCTTCAAAAGAAAACTTTTCGTAAACATCCTGCATTAAAAACGCATTCACTTCTTTCATTTTTGAAATTGCATAATCAATGTCTGGATTGGAACCATTTTTATATGCTCCGATATTAATCAGATCTTCTGCTTCATTATAGGTTGCCAGCACATTCTTTAATTTTCCCGCAGCCTCTTTATGGTCTTTTTGTGCGATGGAACTCATGACACGGGAAATACTCTGTAGGATATCAATTGCAGGATAGTGGTTTTTATGTCCAAGTTTACGGGAAAGCATAATATGTCCATCCAGAATGCCTCGCGCCGTATCTGTGATCGGCTCATTAAAGTCATCACCATCTACCAGTACCGTGTACAGTCCGGTAATAGAGCCTTTTGACGCTTTTCCCGCCCTCTCCAGAAGTTTTGGCATCTCAGAATACACACTTGGCGGATACCCCCTGGATACCGGAGGTTCCCCTGACGCCAGCCCAATCTCCCTTTGAGCCATGGAAAAACGGGTAAGGGAATCCATCATTAATAACACATCTTTTCCCTGATCCCGGAAATATTCTGCAATGGCGGTTGCCGTCTGGGCTGCTTTTTTCCGGATCAGCGCCGGTTTATCCGATGTGGCAACTACCACAACCGAATGCTTCATTCCTTCCTCTCCAAGATCCCGTTCAATGAACTCCCGAACTTCTCTGCCCCGCTCTCCAATCAGGGCAATTACATTAATATCTGCCTTCGTATTTCTGGCAAACATTCCCATCAATGTGCTTTTTCCTACACCACTTCCGGCAAAGATTCCAATCCGCTGCCCTTTTCCAACTGTAATCAAGCCATCAACCGCTTTTACCCCGAGGGGAAGCACCTCGTCAATTAACTGGCGTTTTAATGGATCAGGAGGTTCCGCCTCTACCGAATAATAGCCTGAGATTTCGTATTCCGACTCATCAATCGGATCACCCAGTCCATTCAGCGTTGCCCCAAGCATCTTTTCGGAGACTGGAACCTGAAGCGGCGCTTTCGTATTCACCACCTTGCTTCCAAGACCAACTCCATCTACATTCCCATAAGGCATTAACAGCACACGGTCATCCCGGAAACCCACCACATCGGCTTTTACCACATGGTCGCTTCCTTTCACATGGATTTCGCATAAATCATTCAGTTTTGCATCAGGACCTATGGACTCCACTGTAAGCCCAACAACTTTTACCACTTTTCCCAGATGCTCCTCATAGCTTTTATTCAATAACTGCCTATACTTTTCAACATTAACCTGCATTACGTTATGCACCGCCTTTATGGTTCCATAGACAACATCTTAAGATCACGGATCAGATTATTTAACTGCACATCCAGACTGCAGTCAATGAGCATATCCCCGATTTCAAGAATACATTGCTTTTCTTTCAGGGTGTCATCTTCAAGAATATGAACCTGTGCATCCTCCGGAAGCTCCTTGCGAATCTGCTCCTGTTTTTGTACCACATGGACATAATCCTTCGGTCCTACATGAACCAAAAATGATTTCTTATTTGTGTAAGGACAAAGTCCCTGATGAATCAGATGAACCACGATATCCTCTGTCGTGTCACTTAACACCCCCGTGAGTTTTTCCAAAAGGGACGCTATAATCTCGGCAATCGTAGGCTCAAGTTCTGATACCATCTGTTCATACTGTGTCCGGAGTTCTTCCTGTTCTTTTCGGATTGCGGCTTTTGCTTCTTCATTTTCAGCCTGGGCAACCGCCAGACCTTCCTCGTAGCCTTCCGATTTTCCCTGCTGCCTTGCCTCTTCCTTTAGCACATCCGCTTCTTCCCTTGCCTGATTCAGAATAAGCTCTGCCTGTGTACGTGCCTCCGCAAGCAAAGCCTCTTTCTCCCTTACCATATTTTCCCACATCATATCATCTGCCGGATTCTCTTCTTGCACTTTCTCCGACGTCTGCTCTTCTTCCATATCAGGAGTATCGGAAAAATCTTCTTCTTTTTCTTCAACGCGGGTAAACGAGAGCGGCCGAAAAGAATCCGGCCGGCTATCGGAATCAATCACCACTTTCTCCGAATCATTATAGTAGATTCTTCCGCCTTTAATCAGATTAGACAACGATATCGTCACCTCCGCCTCTGGAAATAATGATTTCCTGTGCGTCCTCAAGTTTTCGGATAATATTGACAATCTTCTGCTGTGCTTCTTCTACATCTTTCATACGAACCGGTCCCATGAATTCCATATCTTCCTTAATCATGGCAGCAAGACGTTTGGACAGATTGTTAAAGATGAGCGTCTGTACTTCCTCATTTGATCCTTTCAATGCAACTGCCAGTTCATTGTTATCCACTTCACGCAGCACACGCTGGACGGAACGGTCGTCGAGAGACAGAATATCTTCGAATACAAACATCTTTTTGCGGATCTCGTCTGCCAGTTCCGGCTCGTCGATCTCCAGATTCTCCATAATATGTTTCTCGGTTCCCCGGTCTACCGTATTCAGGATATCGACAATGGCATCCACACCACCCACAATGGTGTAATCCTGATTGACAAGGGATGCCAGCTTCCGTTCCAGTACCCGCTCCACTTCTTTAATGACATCCGGTGAAGTACGGTCCATCTGGGCAATACGTTTTGCCACATCTGCCTGTTTATCCGGTGCAAGAGCCGATACCACCGCAGCAGCCTGACCGGAAGGCAGGTAAGAAAGAATCAGGGCAATCGTCTGCGGATGCTCGTCCTGAATAAAATTCAACAGCTGGCTTGGATCGGTTTTCCGCACAAATTCAAATGGGCGTACCTGCAGGGAAGCCGTCAGACGGCCAATAACGTCCTGCGCCTTTTCTGTTCCAATGGACTTCTCCAGCAGTTCTTTTGCGTAATTAATTCCACCCTCTGAAATGTACTGCTGAGCCAGGCACACTTCATAGAATTCATCCAGCACGGCCTCTTTTGTTTCAGCAGGCACACTTCTTGTATTGGCAATCTCCAGCGTAAGTGTTTCAATTTCATCTTCATTGAGATGCTTGAATACATTCGCCGATTTTTCCGGTCCAAGGGCGATCAGCAGTATGGCTGCCTTCTGAACACCGGTAATATCTTCACTTACTGCCATTTTTCTTACCCCCAATCATCGTTCAGCCAGTTACGCAGCAGCTGCGCCACAGCTTCCGGGTTTTCATCCACAAATTTTTCAATCATCTTTCTTGTCTCAGAAGAATCACTGAATTCGATATCATCCAGCGACTGGTTTTCTTTTGTTGTAGCAAGCAGCTGTTCCACCGATAATTCCGGTTCCAGCTCGGTCACTTCTACCGGAGCCGTTCCCTTGAATACAACAAAGATCAGCAATGCAACAATTAATACCGCAAGAATAATCATCAGGTAATTGGAGAAGTTTTTCTTTTCCTTTACCGTGTCATTAAAGATCGGCACTTCCCAGGAAGAAATGGTGATATTACTATTCGAAATACCCGTTGCGGTCGATACAAACGTCAAAAGTTCATCACTGACGTTCATCGGAACCGATGCTGCATTCTGTGCTTTAAACTCCTCCCAGGATAAATTCCCAAGCGTACCGTCTTTCTCACAGGCAGCCTGATCATACACCCGGTAAGTTTTTAAGACAAGACTGATGGAGGACTCCGCCAGATTCACAGCGCCCTGTTCATATTCCGTAGTCGTCGACCGCTCATTTGGCTGATACTCATGTTTCGTAAGATCGGTCTCTGTACTCGAACTGCTGCCATCCTGTGTCATGTAATCCGTGTCATCATTATTGGAATCGGTTCCAGGAATTCCACCGCTGCCGGAGCTGCCGATGGATTTATAAGTATAATCGTTTTTCAATACACCCTGCTCCTGTCCTTCTGCAGGAGTGTATTCATTGTACAATTCTGTGACCTTGTCCATATTAAACTGATAGTTGTCAGTGCTGACGATCGCATCATCAAACCCATATCCAATCATCAGTTCCTTAATATTATTGCGGAAGGTGTTTCTAAGTTTCTCCTTGTATTCGGCTACCGAACCAATGGAGCCGCCCAGTCCTTCTGCATTACTTCCATCGAACAATGTAACCCCGCTTGTGGAGATAATCGTAATCTTTGATGTATCCGTATTGCCTACTGCACTGGCAAGCATCTTTGCCATTCCTGCAGCCGCATCGGAAGAAATGTTATCTTTCAGCGTCAGCATAACACTTACGGAAGTGTCTTCCTGTTCTGCAAAAATGGTTTCTCCTTCATCAGGCACTGTAATATGTACGGTAGCATCCTGCACATTATCAAAGGTGAGCAGTTCTTCCCGCAATTGATTCTGAAAAGCAAGCTGGTACTTCGTATCCTTTTCTGACTGGGTCGTAGCCATACTGTTATTCAGGGCATCCTCCCAGCTCATTCCGGATGACTGGATATCATTTACTCCCATCACAATCATGGCATCTTCATATGACTTGGAATCCACACTGACTGTGACTCCGTCATCGTCCAATTTATATTTTATGGATTCAGCTTCCAGAAGCTTTACAAATTCCGCTGCACTTTTATTATCTTCAAACTGATAGATCTGGACATATTCTGTCCTTGACATCAGATAGAAAAGGATTAGAAACGCAAGAATAAGAGCCGCTATCACACTTAAGATAATGGCCTTTTGTGTCTTTGTATATTTATTCCAGAACTCTAAAAAACGTTCCATAATCTGTTTGACTCGTTCCATCACTCTTGGCCCCCTGGGTAATTAATTAAAACTGCATATTCATCAGTTCCCGATATGCACTTACAACAGAATCCCTCATCACAACCGTATACTGAAGTGAGAGATTGGCTTTCTGCTGAGCCACAATTAAGTCATGGGTACTGGTAGACTGCCCAAGGGCATATTTTATTTCCTCTTCCTGTGCCAGATTAGACAAACGGTTTGTCTCATCAAGCATCTGCACCGCAGAATCCAAAAGAGAGTCAAATGCTACCGTGTTATCATCTTTTGAAACTACATTTGTTATGTTATTCTTATAAGCAGTCAGCGCATCCACTCCGCTGATTTTGGAAATGCCGCCCATGGAATAACCTCCTTCATCTTTTTACCCTTTACAGGTTCTTATTACTGTCCCATCTCCAACGCTTTTAGTATCATATTTTTCGAAGCATCAAACGCGGTTACGTTTGCCTCATAAGATCTGCTGGCGTCGATCATATTCGTCATCTCGGTTACTACATCCACATTCGGATATTCCACATACCCTTCCTCATTTGCGTCCGGGTTAGATGGATCGTATACAAGTTTTGACGGAGTCTCTGTGTCTTCCACAATCGCCCGGACTTTCACACCGTCACCGATTGCAGCACTCGAAGCTGCATTCAATGCATCTGCAAACGGGGTAATATTTTTTTCCTGAAACACAACCGTTTTTCTCTTATATACATTTCCATTGGCATCCCGTGTAGAATTTACATTTGCAATATTCTGTGATACCACATCAACCCGAAGCTGCTGCGCAGTCATTCCGGTTGCACTTATATTCATCGAGCCAAATACTGACATCTATCCTGTCCCCTTTCCTTTACCGCCTTAGCTTGGTTTTTGCAATACAGTCTTAATTCTGGAAAATTCCTGTGTCATGGAATTCATCAGCGTATAATACCGAAGCTGGTTTTTTGCCAGCTCTGCTGATTCTGTATTAATATCTACATTGTTGCCATCCAGCCGGTAACTGTACTGGGAAGAATCGGTATATGTCATAGCGTTTAAAGTAGACAGATCAATGTCTGCAATCTGCTCATCCAGATCCCCGCCGGAAACCTGTGCAACCAGAAAACTCTCAAACTGGACATCCTTTCTTTTATACCCAGGCGTATCTACATTGGCAATATTGTTTGAAATCACATCATTTCTGATCCAAGATGCATCTGCTGCCTTATCAAGTACATTGACATAATTATAAACACCAGACTGAATCATGAATGACATCCCCCTTTCATAGGAAAAAGGATCTATGGATCATCCCTCCTGCCACAAATCCTTTTGACATATTAAGCGCATCAAAATCCATTTTCCCGCATCATTTACTGGTTCTTTAATTTTTCCAATTCGTCAAAAACCACATCATTAATTACTTTTATGTAGGTTCCTTTCATCCCTGACGAGCGGGATTCAATGACCCCGGCACTCTCAAACTTACGCAGGGCATTCACGATCACGGAACGGGTAATCCCCACCCGGTCTGCAATCTTGCTGGCCACGAGAATTCCTTCTGTGCCATCCAATTCATCAAAAATATGCGTAATTGCTTCCAATTCTGAGAACGACAATGTGCTGATTGCTGATTTCACGATCTGCTGTTTTCGTGTCTCTTCCGCATTTTCCTCATTCACGGACCGCATCATTTCCAGACCGACCACCGTTGTCCCATATTCGCTTAAGATAATATCATCAATCACATACTGCTGTCCCTGCTTGTACACAAACAATGTGCCAAGCCGTTCCCCGGCGATATAAATCGGTATAATTAACGCCTGATAGGAATCCATGTTCTCAAAATCAAAGCCAAGAGTTTCCAGATTTACATTTTCTTTTGTAGAAAGAACGTTTAAAAAACGTTCATTCAGCATTACATCTATATAGCCCCCGACCGAATCCTTAATTAATTCATGAATTTCCGCAATATCTGACCGGTTCTTAACCCCTAATACTTTTCCTTTCTTGCTGATGACAAGCACATTGGAAAGAAGAATCTCGCTTAACACCTGACAAATATCATTAAAAACCACCTTATGGGAATTATTGTTATGCAGCAGTTTATTGATTTTCCTTGTCTTATCCAATAATTGAACGCTCATATCGAACCTCCCAGCAACCAGAATACCCAATCTCCAATTGTATTCTATCATATCTATTTTCTGAAAACAATAGATATTGCGCAACAATTATTCTTTTTTGGCGGCTTCTACATAACCACAGACCGGATCAAGGCAGGCTAATTTCGTTCCCTTTTCTACCATTACACCACCACATTGCGGGCATTTTTTCCCAGACGGCCGCTGCCATGTCATGAAATCACAGTCCGGATTATTCTCACATCCATAATATCTGCGTCCTTTTTTTGTTTTCCGAATGACAATTTCTTTTCCACATTGCGGGCATTCCACACCAATTTTTTCCAGATATGGTTTTGTATTCCGGCACTCCGGGAATCCAGGACAAGCCAGAAATTTCCCATGAGGTCCGTATTTAATCACCATGTTTCTTCCACATTCTTCGCAGACCACATCGGTCACTTCATCCTCTATCGTAATATGCTCCAGTTCTTTTTCCGCTTTATCTACCGCACTTTTTAAATCCGGATAGAAATTGCGGACCACCGTTTTCCAGTTCACAACACCTTCTTCAACACAATCCAGAAGCCCTTCCAGGTTGGCTGTAAAGCTGACATCCACAATGCTTGGAAAAGATTTTATCATAATATCATTTACAACCTCTCCCAATTCGGTCACATACAGATTTTTATTCTCCTTTGTAATGTAACGCCGGGCAAGAATCGTTGTAATTGTCGGCGCATACGTACTCGGCCGGCCAATCCCCAGTTCCTCCAGTGTTTTTACCAAGGAAGCTTCCGTAAAATGAGCCGGCGGCTGGGTAAAGTGCTGTTCTCCCTGCAGTTTTGCACTCTTAATATTCGAATCCACCGTCAGATTTTTTGTAAGCTGCCCTTTTTCCTCTTCCTCCTGTGCCTTATACACATTTTGGAATCCAAGAAAAACCGGTCTGGAAGCAGATGCCGTGAACCGGTATCCGCCTCCATCGATCTTTACAGAAGTCGTTTCGTACCGGGCATTTTCCATTCTGCTGGCAATAAAACGTTTCCAGATTAACTGGTACAGACGGAACAGATCTCTGGAGAGCTGTTCTTTTACCTGAACCGGATCTAAATCCATATAGGTCGGCCGGATTGCTTCATGAGCATCCTGAATTTTCTTGTTATCCTTTTTTTCCACAGCACCTTTTGCGCAGTTTTCTTCTCCAAAATGTGCTGTAATATACTCTTTTGCTGCCTGGTCTGCCTCTACGGATACCCGGGTAGAATCCGTACGCAGATAAGTAATCAGTCCAACGGAGCCTCTGCCTTTAATCTCCACCCCTTCGTACAGCTGCTGGGCAAGGCGCATTGTCTTTTGAGTTGAAAAATTAAGCTGTTTTGCCGCTTCCTGCTGAAGGGTACTTGTCGTAAAAGGAACCGGCGGCTTCTTGATGCGCTCTCCTTTTTTTAACTCAGCCACATGAAACTTCTTTTTTCCGATTTCTTTTATGATGCCATCCAGTTCTTCTTTACTGGCAATTTCCATTTTTTGATCCGGTGTTCCATAAAATTTAGCGATTAAAGGCTTTTTTTCCCCCTCCATCTGGAACTCGGCCTGAAGCGTCCAGTATTCTTTTGGAACAAACGCATTAATCTCATTTTCCCGGTCACAAATAATCCGAAGGGCAACCGACTGCACTCTTCCGGCGCTGAGACCTCTCTTTACCTTCGCCCAGAGTACCGGGCTGATTCCGTAACCAACCATTCGGTCAATCATACGTCTTGCCTGCTGGGATGCCACCATATCCATATCAATCTCCCGCGCCTGCTTAATAGAAGCCTTGACTGCAGTCTTGGTGATCTCATTAAACGTAATGCGGTTGTAGTCTTTATCCTCTAACTTAAGTGCCTGGGACAAATGCCATGAAATCGCTTCTCCTTCCCGATCCGGGTCGGTTGCAAGATAGATCTTATCTGCCTTTTTGACTTCCTTGCGCAATTTAGCAAGAAGCTCTCCCTTTCCCCTGATTGTAATGTAATGAGGTTCAAAATCATGTTCCACATCGATACCTAGCTGGCTTTTTGGGAGATCTCTCACATGACCATTTGAAGCAACTACTTCATATGTGCTTCCCAGAAACTTTTTTATTGTTTTTGCTTTTGCAGGAGATTCCACAATTACCAGATTTTTCGCCATATTACCCTCTCCTTATTTTTATTCCATATTCCACATTCACAATGCCCGTATCAAACCATCACACGGACAAAATAATTCTTTACCGATTGGCGTACATACCCCTTTAATTCCAGTGAAATCAAGATATTCATCAATTCAGCGGCAGGCATGCCCGTATCAGAAACAAGTTCATTAATATGTTTTGGTTCCAACAGTAGTTGACTATACACCATTTCCTCTTTTGTTTCAAGTTTATATTTATTTTTTCTGTTTTTGCAGGCAGGTGACCGGCCAGACAATAAAAAATGATGCAGAAGGTCTTCCGGGCAATCTGCCAGTTCCGCTCCCATTTTAATGAGGCGGTTACAGCCTCTGCTGTATTCATCTCCTGCCCGGCCTGGCAGGGCAAACACTAATTTTCCCTGTTCCAATCCCCGATCCACCGTAATAAAGGAACCACTTCTTTCTTTTGCTTCTACTACGAATATTCCATCACTTAACCCACTGATCAGCCGGTTACGCATCGGAAAGAGCCCCGGTCTTGCTATAGTTCCAGGAGGATATTCCGACAAAATCCCTCCTTTTTCCTGTATCTTCATATATAACTCGATATGTTCCGGCGGATAGCACTGGTCAATTCCACACCCAAGAACCCCATATGTCATCCCCTGGGCTAAAAGTGCCCCTTTGTGGGCATATCCATCAATTCCTCTTGCAAGGCCACTGATAATACTGATTCCTGCGCTAGCAAGCGTCTGTGCAAAATAAAGTGCCATTTCTTTTCCATACTCCGTACAAGTTCTGGTTCCCACAACCGCCACGGATACCTCATCTGCTGGCAGCTTTCCTTTCCAGTACAACCCCCACGGATGATCTTCCAGATTCTTAAGCTTTTCCGGGAAATCCGGGTGCCCGTAATAAGTAAAATGAATGCCTTTTTGAGCGAGTTTCCCATAATTTTCCTGAATCAGCCCTTTCTCTCTGGAACAAAGCAATGCCTCTTTTTGACGCTGGTTTAAGATTCCACAATTTTCAAGTGACTCCGAATCCGCCTCAAATAATTCTTCCGGCTGATAGAAATAATCAACCAGCTTTCCAATTGTACCATTCCCTATCCCTTCTATATTATGCAGCCAGTACCAGTATTCCTCTTTTTTCATAATTCTTCTCCATTTCCCCAATATTTATCATCACCGCACCGGTAACCAACCGCTTCCATAATATGACTGGTGTTAATCCGGTCTTCTCCATCCAGATCACTAATGGTTCTTGCCACTTTTAAAATCCGATGATACGAACGTAGATTTAATTCCATTTTTTGAAAAACCTCTTCCAACAGCTTTTTTTCTTCCCTGCCAAGGATACAGTA
This sequence comes from Clostridiales bacterium, assembly GCA_029007845.1. Lineage (GTDB taxonomy): Bacteria > Bacillota > Clostridia > Lachnospirales > Lachnospiraceae > SUG1228. The sequence goes on along the minus strand of JAQXIP010000069.1, from coordinate 7,390 downwards.
CTTTTGTATCATACCCGGAGTCAGCTGGGAATTAAAGGTAATCTCTTCTTTTTCATACCGTTCTAACTGAATCTGTCTGGCTTTTTTTACTCTGGCACGTAACTGATCCGAAGAAACCATTGTGCTTTTGTCCTGCATCGCAGCGTAACTAACCGGAGTAGTCTCTACGCAGAGATCAATCCGGTCAAGAAGCGGCCGGCTGATTTTTCCAAGATATTTTTTGACCTGGTGTTCACTGCAATGGCATTTTGTCCTGTCCGGATAGTAACCGCACCGGCATGGGTTCATCGCAGCACACAAAAGCATCCTGGAAGGGTATACATAACTTCCTTCCATACGGTTAATAGAAACAACCCCTTCTTCTAAGGGCTGGCGCAGGTTTTCCAGCACATCGCTGCGGAATTCCGGTAATTCATCCAAAAAAAGCACACCGCCGTTTGCAAGGCTGATTTCCCCCGGTCTGGGATATCTCCCGCCTCCGGTTAATGCAGTCGCCGTCACCGAATGATGCGGACTGCGAAAGGGTCGCTTTGTTATAAAGGGACTTTGCTCCGGCAATTTCCCACAGATACTGTATATCTTGGAAATCTCCAAAGCTTCTGGAAACGTAAGGGGCGGTAAAATCCCGGCAAGCCTTCTTGCAAGCATAGTCTTTCCGGTTCCCGGTGGTCCGATCATAAGAATGTTATGCTGCCCGGCCGCTGCGATCTCCAGTGCTCTTTTGCATAATTCCTGTCCTGCCACATCAAGAAAATCCTCTTCATCCTTTTCTTCCGGCACGAAAAGCAGCTTGTCCCTGCCGGATTGCAGACCACACTTTTCCTCCACCAGACTGATTTTTCCATTCAGAAAATCTGCCACCTCCGCCAGATTCTCTGCCCCATAGACATGAATGCCTTCTACAACCGATGCTTCCTTCACATTCTCAAGCGGCACAATACATCTGTTAATCTTTTGTTTTGCTGCTTCGTACACAATAGGAAGAACCCCTTTTATCGGTCTTAGACGCCCATCCAGACTTAATTCTCCCAAAAAAAGGCACGAATTCATCCTGCTGCCTGCCACAATGCCATATCCTGCCAGCACTGCCACAGCAATTGCCAGATCAAATCCGGTTCCTTCTTTATGCACATCGGCCGGTGCCAGATTAACCGTAATCTTCTTAGGGGGCAGAGAATATCCGGAATTCTTTAGTCCAATCCGGACCCGTTCTTTTGCTTCTTTTACCTGGGATCCCAGGTATCCGACTAACTGAAAATTCGGCAGACCATCACTAATGTCTGCTTCCACTGAAACGATGCTGACATCCATTCCTTGAATGGTGCCGCAAATTGACTGATAAAACATGAAACTCCTTTCATGTTTTCATAAAAAAATCCCTCTTATCTGTAATGATACCAGCAGATTCATTCCATGACAAGAGAAAGTTTACATTATTACTCAAACTTCCCACACCCGAATCTGACGGAATGTATGGCATACAGGGGGGATGCGATGGATTATAAAATACTTTTTGAACACGTCGGCACTTGGTTTTGCGCAAGCAAAACCTTAGTACCGCTACGTTTTCAAATAGCGGAAGCGGGTATTTTATAATCCATCGCATCCCCCTGTACGCCAGGCATTCCGTCTGATTCGGGTGTGGGAAGTTTGAACTAATTATCTAATATCTTCTTTAACTCGTCCATAAATGTGTTTACATCTTTAAATTCCCGGTATACGGATGCAAACCGCACATAAGCAACCGCATCCAGATTTTTGAGGCGGTTCATCACAATCTCACCAATCTGGGAGCTTTCCACTTCTTTTTCTTCCAGATTAAAAATGGCAGTCTCCACTTCATCCACCAGCCCATTAATCTGATCCACCGAAATAGGACGTTTGTGACAGGAGCGAAAAACTCCCGCCTCGATCTTTCTGCGGTCATAGGATTCCCTGTTCTGGTCTTTTTTGATAACTACAAGTGGAATAGTTTCCACTTTCTCATATGTGGTAAACCGTTTTCCACATTTATCACATTGCCTTCTGCGGCGGATTGAACCTCCCTCGTCAGCCGGCCTCGAGTCAATGACTCTTGTATTCTCTACTCCACAAAAAGGACATTTCATCCACATTTCCTCCAAAATTCATACTGATGTTGTATTTATCATAGCACATCCTGGATTTTTTGCAAACATTTTTCCTTTTCGATCTCTACCAGTATCACTTCTCTTCCTACCCGGCAGATCTGACAGACCGGAATGACAAACTCCTTTTCCCTCCCAAGTGTTCCAAACAGTTTACAAGGTCCGGGTACAATGATTGCCTGGATTTTGCCGCTTTTCAAATCAAATATCAGATCTTCCGGATAACCAATCCGCTCGCCGTCACAGACATTAATGACTTCCATTTTCTGAAGCTGACAAAGCCGCAAATAAAGTCCCCCTTTTTGCCCTTTGCTTTATCCTATTCGACGAAAACCGCTTTCATTCCATAAGAAAATGGCGCATCCGCTTCAGCGCATTTTTCTCAAGACGGCTTACCTGTGCCTGGGAAATGTGAATCTCTTTTGCCACTTCCATCTGGGTTTTTCCTTCAAAAAAACGTAACCGGATGATTCTATTTTCCCTTTCATTTAAATGCTTCATCGCCTCTTTTAAAGACAGATCTTCCACCCAGTTTTCTTCTCGGTTATTCTTATCACTAATCTGATCCATAATATAGAGCGTATCTCCACCTTCCGAATAAACCGGCTCATACAAGGAAACCGGATTCTGGATTGCATCCAGTGCAAATACAAGGTTCTCCACAGGTATCCCTGTTTCTTTTGAAATTTCCTCCATCGTTGGTTCCCCGTCCTTCATCTTCATGAGTTTTTCTTTTGCATAGATTGCCTTATATGCAGTATCCCTTAAGGAACGGCTTACCCTAATTGAATTTGTATTATCGCGTAAATATCTCCTTATTTCACCTATGATCATAGGCACCGCATAGGTACTGAACTTCACATTCTGGGATACGTCGAAGTTGTCGATGGCCTTCATCAGCCCGATACATCCAATCTGGAACAGGTCATCTACGTTTTCATTGCTGGATTGAAACCGCTGAATGATGCTTAAAACCAGGCGCAGATTCCCCTTAATATATTCTTCCCTGGCTTTTTTGTCCCCATCAAGGACTCGTTTGTACAATTCTTCTTTTTCTTCGTTTTTCAGTAGTGGAAGTTTTGATGTATTTACTCCGCAGATTTCTACTTTATAAAGAGCCATATCGTACCTCCGTTATACTGGAACGCACTTTGCATCCCGCTAACATAAATGATGTACAATATGGCTCTTTTTTATTCTAATTTTATCATTTCCTTGCGAAGACGTTTCATTATTTTTTTCTCCAAACGGGATATGTACGACTGGGATATTCCCAAAAGATCTGCCACTTCTTTCTGGGTGCGTTCATTTCCATCTTTTGTATTGAGACCATAACGAAGCTGAACAATCATCCGCTCACGGTCTCCTAACTGGCCAAGGGCTTTTAATAGAAGTTTCCGGTCTACCTCATTTTCCAGATTCCGGTATATAATATCCTCATCTGTACCAAGAATATCCGAAAGCAATAGTTCATTGCCATCCCAGTCCACATTCAATGGCTCATCGATGGAAACTTCCATCCGGGTTTTATTATTCCTTCTAAGATACATAAGAATCTCATTTTCAATACATCTGGATGCATACGTTGCTAACTTTATGTTTTTGTCTGTTTTAAAGGTATTAATCGCTTTAATCAGTCCAATGGTTCCTATGGAAATCAGATCCTCCACTCCGATTCCAGTATTGTCGAATTTTTTTGCAATGTATACAACCAGCCTCAGATTATGTTCTACAAGGATTGACCTGGCTTTTTCATCTTCACTTGTAGAAAGCATCGCAATTGCCTTGGCTTCTTCCTCACTGTCTAACGGTGGTGGCAGAATCTCTGCTCCTCCAATATAATGAATCTCCCCTTTCGATTTCATGCCAAAGAATCCATGCCGGAAATCAGGCATCATACGGATCCGGAATTTTTTTGGCACTGCCACTTTAATAATCATACTGGTTCCTCCTAATATAATGATGTTGGGGGCAAAAGGTCTTTTGACCCCATGGCTGCTTTCTCATGTTTTACGGGTCACAATGTCATACTTTTTCATGCAAGCATGAAACGTATGACCTTTTGACCCCAACATCATAGTATGATATTATAGTTTGATATAAGGAGGTAATGAATATGAATAAAATAACGACGAATAGGAATTATTTTTTTTATTCAACTCTTTCGGATGAGTTAAAGCCCCTGTATTATAAGGAAATTGTGAATTTTGTGGGTAAATTGGTTTTTGAATATCCTGGGTTTAAGTCTTGGTATAGATCTCTATTTTGTTCGAAATATGATTTATGTGCAGATAGGGAAATCATTGTATGTGAGTGTGATTTTAGAATAGCAGCAATTGCGATATTAAAAAGGAATGTTCAGGAGAAAAAGATATGTACGTTTCGTGTTGCAAAAGCATATCAACATCAAGGAATAGGAAAAGAAATGATGGAACTTTCTTTTGAATGGCTTGAAACTGATTCACCAATGATTACATTACATAAAAATAAGCTTGACCAGTTTTCGAAATTACTGAATTATTATAATTTTAATCTGGAGCAGTCACAAAAGCATTATTATCATGTGTTTAGTACAGAATTAGTATATAATGGTGTTTTGCCTGAGAAGAAATTGTTTTTTAATCCGATTGAAATTGTTGATATGGGAAGACTTTACGAAAAATTTGTTTTATTGGGAAAGCGTGATATAAACGAATATGTAAAGTTATGTATGGAATATTGGTATGAGAAGGAAAAATATAGACAGTTTCAATTATTATAATTATAAGCCATCTATGAGTTTGTAGATGGCTTTTTTGGGAGGAAAAATGTATTTTATATGTGGAATCCATGGTGTAGGAAAAACAACATTTGCTAAAAAGCTAAGTGAAGAAATCGGTGTTAGGTGTTATTCGACCGGTGAGTTAATAAAAAAAGGGCAGAGATTCGTGAGTAGTCACAATAAAATGGTAAGTTCTATTGATGGAAATCAAAAACAAATATTAAATGCGATTCAAATGATTCCGGATAGCCAATTTGTTTTAGATGGGCATTTGTGTCTTATAAATAGTGAAGGTGGAGTTCAAAGAATTGATAAAAATGTTTTTCAACAATTGAAGATAGACGGGCTATATATAGTGATAGACAAAAATACAAATATTTATAAGCGTATTAAAAAGAGGAATCATAAAATATGGGATATACAGTTTATTGAGGAGTTCCAAAGACAAGAAATCGAATATGCTTGTGAATTATCAAAACTGCTTCAAGTACCCTTAAAGATAATTTATAATAAAAAAGAAATTAAGAGTTTTGCAATTATCTATGATCACAATATTTTGTTGCCAATAAAACCAGTTTATGCGAATAAGATTTTAGAGCAGACAAAGAAATATGAGTATCGAAGAAAAATATGCAAAAAGGATATTGGAAAGATATATATATATGCCACTTCTCCTGTAAAAAGAATAGTGGGAGAAGCAGAAGTGATTGATAGAATGGTTATGGAAAAAGAAAAACTATGGAATATAACGAAAAAGGAATCGGGAATATCTTTGGAATTCTTTAATCATTATTTTAATGGTCAGGATTGCGCATGCGCATATCATTTAGGAAAAGTAAAAAGATATAAAACGCCGTTAAAAATGGAAGAAATAGGCATTGATTATTCTCCACAATCCTTTGTGTACATTGGGGATCTGTGATGATTTTTGACCAGTGTGCACTTAACATAAATGATGATTTAAAGGGATGTTTACAAAATGAATCATATTTGATACGATGATAAAAATACAATTAAAGGAGAATACAATGAGCTACCAGGAAGTTTACAGACAGTGGTGTGAGGATACTTATTTTGATGAGAAAACCAGGACGGAACTTAAGGAGTTAAAGGATGAGAAGGAGATTGAAGACCGTTTCTACCGTCAGTTGGAATTTGGAACAGGTGGACTGCGTGGAGTGATTGGCGCAGGGACGAACCGGATGAACATCTATACGGTGCGTCAGGCTACCCAGGGGCTGGCCAATTACATTATTTCCCAGAAGGGGCAAAAGAAAGGCGTTGCGATTGCCTATGATTCCAGAATCATGTCACCGGAGTTTGCAGAAGAAGCAGCACTCTGCCTGAATGCAAATGGGATTAAGACTTACCGTTTTGAGTCTTTGCGGCCGACTCCGGAACTTTCTTTTGCTGTCCGGGAATTGGGCTGTATTGCAGGAATTGTGTTGACGGCAAGTCATAATCCGAGAGAATATAATGGATATAAAGTCTATTGGGAAGACGGGGCACAGATTACGCCGCCTCATGATAAGAATATTCTTGCAGAGGTAGCCAAAGTAACTTCATTTTCCCAGGTGAAAACCATGAGTAAGGAAGATGCAGTGGCTTCAGGGCTGTATGAAACCATTGGACAGGCTGTGGATGACCGCTATATGGAAGAATTAAAGAAACAGTCTATCCACCCGGAAGTGATTAAAGAGATGGCGAAAGATTTGACGATTGTATATACCCCGCTGCATGGAACGGGGAACCTTCCGGTGAGACGTGTGCTGAAGGAACTTGGGTTTGAAAAGGTATATGTGGTAAAAGAACAGGAGCTGCCGGACGGCAATTTCCCAACCGTTGCCTATCCGAATCCGGAATCGCCGAAGGCATTTGAACTGGCGTTAGAGCTTGCAAAAGAAGTAGATGCAGATATTGTGCTGGCAACGGATCCGGATGCGGACCGGCTGGGAGTGTACTGCAAGGATGGACAGACCGGGGAATATATTTCTTTTACCGGAAATATGTCTGGAATGCTGATTGCGGAGTATATTCTCCGTGAGAAACAGGCAACCGGCACCATGCCGGAAGATCCTGCTTTGGTGGAGACGATTGTAACGACGGATATGGCGAAAGCGGTTGCAGCGGCTTATCATGTCACATTAATTGAAGTGCTGACCGGTTTTAAATTCATTGGAGAGCAGATTAAATTCTTTGAAGAGCAGGATTCCTATGATTATGTTTTCGGGCTGGAAGAAAGCTATGGATGTCTGGCGGGAACTTACGCCCGGGATAAGGATGCCTGTGTTGCTGTGATGATGCTTTGCGAGGTGGCTTCCTTCTGTAAGAAGCAGGGGAAGACTCTTTGGGATGCCATGGTGGATATGTATGAGAAGTATGGATATTACAAGGAAGGTCTGGAGACCATTACTTTGAAAGGGATTGATGGTGCAGCAAAGATTCAGGAGATGATGAGTGGGGCGAGAAAGAATCCGCCTAAAATGCTGGGTACGAAAACAGT
>JAQXIP010000068.1 GCA_029007845.1 Clostridiales bacterium | reverse complement strand
GGAAACATGTTGAATATCAGGTACCATGAAATATCCCTTTGAACACGTCGGCACTTGGTTTTGCGTTTTTTGCAAAACCTTAGTACCGCTACGTGTTCAATGGAGCGAAAGCGAGTATTTCATGGAACCTGATATTCTGCGTGCTTCCGGCGGCTGTGCGCTTGTCACGGCTGAATTGTTACTCGCCAGCCACTGGTTTACCTTTTACTATTTGACAACCGTGCCTGCTTTATGCTATATTGATATCCGTGGCGTCTTGCGCTGCAGGAGATTAAGAAATAACTGTTAATAGACATTACGTTAAGAGGGTCATGCGGAGGGTATTTCTCCGGATGACCTTTTTTAGAAAGGATTACTAATATTATGGAAGAAACACTTACTTTTCAGGATATGAATCTAGATCCACGCATTTTGCGTGCTGTTGAGGAAATGGGGTTTGAGCAGCCTAGCCCAATCCAGGCAAAAGCCATTCCGGTTGTCATGGAAGGGGTTGACATTATTGGACAAGCTCAGACTGGAACGGGAAAAACCGCTGCATTCGGTATTCCGGTACTTCACAAAATTGATCCAAAAGACCGTCATACCCAGGCGATTATTCTCTGTCCTACAAGAGAACTTGCTATCCAGGTGGCAGATGAGATGCGCAAATTATGCAAGTTTATGCACGGGATTAAAATCCTTCCAATCTACGGAGGACAGGAAATCAGTAAACAGATCCGTTCTTTAAAAGGCGGCATCCAGTTAATCATCGGAACGCCGGGACGGGTAATGGATCATATGAGAAGACATACCCTGAAGCTGGAACACACAAAAATGATCGTTCTGGACGAGGCAGATGAGATGCTGGATATGGGATTCCGGGAAGACATTGAGACGATCTTAAAAGAAATGCCGGAAGAACGCCAGACGATCTTATTTTCAGCAACTATGCCGAAAGCCATTGAAGAAATCGCTCGGACTTATCAAAAAGACACCCAGATTGTCAAAGTGATTAAAAAAGAATTAACGGTTCCAAAAATTGAGCAGTATTACTATGAGGTAAAACCAAAACGGAAGAGTGAAGTGCTCTCCCGCCTTTTAGATATTTATGATCCAAAGCTTTCCCTTGTATTCTGCAATACAAAGAGGGGTGTTGATGAACTGGTAGAGGATCTGAAAGGACGGGGGTATTTCGCCGAAGGACTGCACGGTGATATGAAACAGGTACAGCGTGACCGTGTTATGAAACATTTTCGGGATGGAAAAACGGATATTCTTGTTGCGACAGATGTGGCTGCACGCGGAATTGATGTAGATGACGTAGAAGCCGTATTTAACTATGATGTTCCACAGGATGACGAATTCTATGTACACCGGATTGGCCGTACCGGACGGGCAGGAAGGGAAGGACGCGCCTTTACTTTTGTGGTTGGGCGTGAGGTATACAAGCTGCGTGATATCCAGCGTTATTGTAAAACGAAGATTAAGCTTCAGCCGATTCCAAGCATCAAAGATGTAAAGAACACCCGGATTGAAAAAGTACTTCAGGAGACCCGTGCAATCATCGAGTCCGAAGAGGATCTGTCCGAGATGATTAATTATATTGAAGATATGGTGAATGATGAGGAATATACCTCCTTAGATGTGGCTGCTGCATTCCTTAAGATGGCGATTACAAATGAAGAAGATTCCTTTGAAGACTTTGATCTGGAGCCTCATTATTATGGGAATGACCGAGGCGAAAAAGGCGGCCGGGGACGTCGGAACCGCAAACGCAGTCTGGAAGATTTGTCTGACACAGGCGCGGAAGAAGGAATGGTACGTCTTTTCATTAATTCCGGCAAGAAAAATGGAACCCGCCCGGGAGATATTGTAGGTGCGATTGCAGGCGAAACGGGAATCCCTGGAAAGCTGATCGGTTCCATTGATATGTTTGAACGGTTCACCTTTGTGGAAGTGCCGGAAGAATACGCAAAAGATGTCATCAAAGCAATGTCAAAAACGAAGATCAAAGGACGGACGGTAGTCATTGAGCCTGCCAGCCAGCGCCAGAACGGATAGCAGGTAAGTGTTAACAAAGGAGAACAGAGAACATGATATCGGATCACTTATTTGAACGTGCATTTTCGTATAAGAAATCAAAATTATGGAACATGATTAGAGAGAGCCAGCTGTTTGCCGTGAAACTAACGGATGGCACGATTGGCTATATCTGTGTAGAGGGAGGACAGGAGAGTTATGCTCTGAATCTGTTCACAACGAGAAAAGGACTGGATGTCTACCGCAAGATGCTACTGAATGAGTCCATTCTGCTGGATTATGACATGTATGACCTGATACGGGGGCAGGAATGCCTGAAGTGCTCCTGGATGAATAAAGAGGAACTGGAAGAAAAAGAAGTGAAAGAGGCCAGAGATTATGCCCGGCGTCATGGGAAAAAACTGGCTGGGAAGAATGCCTATCCTTCTTTTTCCAAATACCGTTCTTATTATATTCCATGGTTTCTGAAAGAGGAACAGGATCAGGATTATCTGTGTCAGGCGTTAGAAGCGGCTGTCTGCCTGGCTGAGCTTCTCAAGGAGCATACAGCAAACGAGTTAGGACTTTTCGATATCAATGAGGACACCAGAACCGTTCTGATGATGGAAAAGGTGGACGGTGTCTATGTGCCGGGCAAAACGGAGCTTCCGCCATATCTGGGCATACAGCATCCGGTTCCGGAAGTGTGTAATGATATTCATGCGGCCAAATTAAAAAAGATGCAGCGAAGAGGTGTCTGGGAATGTGAGATTGTATATTTTCCGGAGCCGGTTGTAGATCCGGAGGAGGAAGTTCCACTCTTTCCCACCATTATTCTGGCTGTTGAAAATGCCTCGGGATATATGCTGCCAGTCTCACCGGTGGAGCATTATGAGGAAAATCCGGAGGAACTGCTGGATCGGTTCATAGAGGCATTCTTATTACAAAAGATATGTCCTGCCAAGCTTCTTGTCCGTGATGAAAGATCGTATGCATTTGCGGAGAAGTTCTGTAAGAGAATGGGAATCCAGCTCGGCATGGAAGAAGAGCTGGAAACACTTGATGAGGCAGAGGAGAACTTCCTGCAAGAGTTTGGCTTCAATGAGGAAGCTTGCACGGGAGATCTGCTTGATCTGCTGGATGACATACTGGAACTGGACGAGGAACAGATAAAAGCACTTCCGGACGAGGCAGCAGGGCTATTACACATTCTGAGCGGGCAGCAGGCGTTACCGGATGGGGCACAAAAAATGCTCGACAAGATACTGGAAATACTGGATAAAGAGGATGCTTCACACGGAGAACTGGCTATGAAGGCAACGTATGAGAAGCTGTCCTACGTCATCAGTGTGTCTCTCGGGAAAGGATGCTATCGTCATATCAGGATCTCCGCGAACAGTACATTGGAAGAACTTCATGACTTCATACGAGAGGAATATGGGTTTGATGATGCTCACTGCCATGCCTTTTTTATGGATAACAAGTTCTGGAGCAGACGGAACAGTTATTATAGTGATGGAGAACAGAGTGGTGAGCCGTCTACCTCGCAGTACAGTCTGTATGAGGTTGGATTATACGAGGGAAAACAGTTTAAGTACCTGTATGACTTTGGCGATGAATGGAGATTCCAGTGTAAAGTGCTCCATGTTATAGAGGAAGATACGCCGGAACCGGTTGTGATCCGCAGAAAGGGAGAAGCACCAGAGCAGTACGGGGACTGGTAATAGTTTTTGGCAGCATTGTTATAGACCGTTCACTTCACCCAGTCGATTACTATGATTGTGCTTACGCCTGCAACCGGATATGCAGAGAAGACTATAAAGATCAGATAAAAATAGCAGTTTGCCACAGAAAACCTGTGTTGTGACAGGAAGTTTCTGTGGCATATTTTTTTTACAGATAACCATGTCGTTCATAATGGGGAGAAAGTTGGGTAAACTAAAAAATGTAACAATCTGAAATAAATTGTTACATTTGAAATAAAACAACTCTTTTGAGGGTGTTTTTCTATTTTGTACGTTTCTAATCTATATATCGTCTGTTTTTTCGAATACTTTATAGCAGATTCCAAAAAAATGTAAGGATTCAGAAAGAAATTATAAATTCATTTTGAAAAATAGCTCGTCTTTGTCATCCTGGTTAATGCAAAGATATCGTTTTGTAATCTCAAAGGAGGAATGATTATAGATATTCATAAGGAGTGCGGGTTCGGCACCCTCCTTCCATGCCTGGTAGCCAAAGGTTTTCCTCAGGGAATGGCAGCTGATATGTTCGCCGAGATCCAGTGCATCAACTGCTTCCTTAATAATTCGGAATGCCTGGACACGGCTGATTGGCTGGGAAGGATTTTTCTTGCTGGAAAAGAGGTAGTCCTGTGGCTGAAAGGTCTTTCGTGTACGCTGATACAGGGCGAGTGCCTCTTTTACTGCTTTATTTAATAGGATATAAGTCTCTTTCTGTGTTTTTTGTTCGGTTAGATGAATATGGGTGAGAAAACCGTGTGTCTGCTGGTTGTATACATCGCACCATCTGATCTGGAGAATATCACTGATTCTAAGTGCCGTATTCAGACCGATTGTGATCAGGGCATAATTGCGGTATTCCTCCCGTTCTAAAAAATAATTCTTTAATCTCTGGATGTCTGTTTTGTTTCTCAAAGGTTGTGTTGTTGCCATAATGGATCTCCTTTTCATGTGAAAGTATAAGCGTAAACAGGGTAGTTCTCATGTAACAATTTATTTCAAAATGTTACATGCAGACCGGTATTGAAACCAAACAAGGAGGTTTGATTGCTATGTTAAAGCTGACAGTAAAACCGGGTGAATACATCCGGATCGGGGAAGACGTGAAAGTGATTTTTTCCGGCGGATCTTCCAATAACCTGCACATTCTCGTAGATGCACCGAGAAAGTACAACGTAGTCCGGAACACCGTGCTGGAAAAAAACAGTAAGACAGAGGAAGAAAAGAAACAGTACAAGTCCTATTACAAAGAGTCCGGACTGTCAGAGGAAGCAAAGAAACAGATCCGGGACATTATAGTGAAGGACAAGGAATCCAACCATCTGGTTCCGGCAAAATAGCCACATACCTGCGGCACTGATAATATGCAAAAAGATATTCCTAGGGCTCTTTTTGTTATTATAAATATTTTACCATTTTCTTACAAAAAAACAAGAAAATCTCACAAAAAAACAAGCAAAGCACCTGAACGGATTCGGGGAAGGTTTTCTTTTGCGGGGCCACCGGAAAGAAGACACAAAAAAAAGGAGGAATTATTATGGCAATGGTAGTACAGCACAATTTAAGTTCTATGAACGCAAGCAGAAATCTGGGAATCACAACCGGTTCTTTATCCAAGTCCACAGAGAAGTTAAGCTCCGGTTACAAGATTAACCGTGCAGGAGATAACGCAGCAGGACTGGCGATATCTGAAAAGATGAGAGGACAGATCCGTGGATTAAATCAGGCAAGTGCCAACTCAGAGGATGGCATCTCCATGATCCAGACCGCAGAAGGCGCCCTGAATGAAACCCACAGCATTCTTCAGAGAATGCGTGAGCTGGCAGTACAGGCTACGAACGATACAAACACCGATGATGACCGTACCCAGATCCAGAATGAGATCGATCAGTTAACCCAGGAAGTTGACCGTATCGCAACCACAACCGAGTTCAACACAAGAAAACTTCTGGATGGTTCCAGAGTGGGTTCGGTATCCGAGAAAGCTGGCCGTGCAAACGTAGATGCAACTTTTGGAAACAGCATGGTATCTGCAAAAATCTCACAGGATGGTTCCGCAAAGGAAGATTTCACAGATATTATCCGGATTGAGATTACAAAAGATTTTACCGAAGGGCAGAGTACAAAAGGAACACCGAAGTTGTCGGATGGTGAGATTGATAAGATTAACTCGATGATTACAGCTGCGAGTGCTGTAACCCTTGATCCGGTTCTACAAGAAACAACAGGTATATCTATTACAAACAGCGGATATAATGCAAATAACTCGGTTGAAGAGAATATTAAAGGGGCATTGTCTGCTGCTAAGACGGAATTAAGCAATCAGGTAGGAGCATTAAATAAATCCACGTCAGATGTTAGTGAAAATAATCTTCAATTAGAAGAACAGGTAAAAGATGTATTTAAACTGGCAAAAGATACGAAGGCAGCATCAGGAAAAACGTTTATTAAGGATGGTGTTACACAGGATGACATGAAAGAAGCTATTCAGTCCTATGTAAGTGCTTTAAAAGCTTCCGGTTCAACTAGTGGTAAATCAAATGATATCGCTGCAGCCAAAACAAAACTAGAAAATTTATTCAATAGTGGAACTGAAGCTTTAGGTGGGACTATATCTGCTGATGTAATCTTAGAGGCCAAAGATGGTGCAGGTACGGCTGCTAATAGCACTATTGATAAAGGAGAGTTTGCTTCTGGCAAAAAAATCGATGATGCAGCTGCGGAGGTTAAAACAAAGGTATTGGCTTATGCAGTAACTTTGGCTGGTGCAGAGATTAAAAATGATGTAAATCAAGCAAAAGTAGATCAGGTACAGGGGGTTGTCGATACTTTAAGTAATAAAGACCTTTCAAAAGCTATTGTTGAGTATAAGGATGCTGTTTCAAAGAAAACTACCGTAGATGCGAATGCTAGTTCAACTAGTGCAAAAAGGGCAGAGGCACAGGAAGCAGTAGATGCAGCAAAGGTTACATTAGACAAGTTAAACACAGCAGAAAGAGCATTAACTGTTACCGATCTGTACGGCAGCACAGACGATGCTAAAAAATTCAGCATTGATTCCAGCGTGGCAAAAGATGGTACCTTAAATGTTACCTTAAAGAATGCCAAAGGGGATGACACCATAATCACCATTTCCAATGCTGACAAGTTAAAAGCTGGTGACGTAATCACTATCACATCTGAGAAATATGTAGAGTCCAAACAGGCTGCCACCGGAAAGGAAGCATTCCGCCTTCAGGTTGGTGCTAATGCAGGCCAGGAAGTTGCCCTTGGAATCAACTCCATGAAAGCAAGTGATCTGGAGATCGTACAGACAAAAGAAGGTTCGGAAGGAAAGGCTTTATCTGTAACTAATCAGGCATCTGCTTCCCTGGCAGTAAACGCATACGACATGGCAATTCAGAAGGTTTCCACCGAGAGAGCAAAAATGGGTGCTATGCAGAACCGTCTGGAGCACACCATCTCCAACCTGGATACTTCCGCAGAGAACTTACAGTCTGCTGAATCCCGTATTCGTGATACTGATATGGCAGAAGAGATGACCAACTACTCAAAGAGCAACATCTTGATGCAGGCAGGTCAGTCTAT
>JAQXIP010000067.1 GCA_029007845.1 Clostridiales bacterium | reverse complement strand
CTTACTGTAATAAACTTAATACGCCCTGTGAGGACTGATTTGCCTGAGCTAACATAGACTGACCTGCCTGCATTAAGATGTTGCTCTTAGAGTAGTTGGTCATCTCTTCAGCCATATCAGTATCACGGATACGGGATTCTGCAGACTGTAAGTTCTCAGCGGATGTATCCAAGTTCGCAATTGTGTGCTCCAGACGATTCTGGACAGCACCCATCTTAGCTCTCTCTGTGGATACTTTCTGAAGTGCCATATCGTAAGCATTAACAGCTAAGGAAGCGCTTGCCTGATCTGTTACAGCTAATGCTTTTCCTTCTACACCATCTTTGGTCTGTACAATCTCAAGGTCTTTTGCTTTCATGGAGTTGATTCCAAGAGAAACTTCCTGACCAGCATTTGCACCAACCTGAAGACGGAATGCTTCTTTTCCGGTAGCTGCCTGTTTTGACTCTACATATTTCTCAGATGTGATAGTAATAACATCACCGGCTTTTAACTTATCTGCATTCTCAATTGTAATAACGGTGTCATCACCTTTGGAATTCTTTAAGGTGATATTTAAGCTACCGTCATCTGCAACCTTTGAATCAATCTCAAACTTGTTTGCATCATCTGTACTACCGAATAGATCCGTCACGGTGATTGCTTTCTCTGCCACATTCAGTTCATCTAGCTTGGTCTTTGCGGCATCAATAGCAGCTTGAAGTTCTGCTTTCTTTGCATCAGTAGCATCAGGATAACCAGCAGCATCATCAAGTGCCTTATCATAGTTAATAATTGCTTTAGAAAGTTCTGTGTTATTTAACGTATCAACAATCCCCTGTACCTGATCTGTTTTCGCCTGATTGATATCATTGGTAACTGTAACACTAGCAAGTTTGTCTGCATAAGCAAGAACCTTTGTTTTTGCTGAATCTGCAATAGCAGAAATAGCAGTACCAGCAGTTATTGTTGCAGTTACAATACTAGATGAACTAGTCGTACCACTGGCAAGCTTCACATCCAATGTAGCTGCTGCTGATACTTGACCAAATGATGTTGCACTACTTCCTGCGGTGGTATTGAACAAAGCTTCCAGATTTTTCTTTGCCTCAGTAATGGCAATAGAAGTTTTTGCTGTCGCGCCATCAGCTTCCACTGCATCTACATATGATTGAATTGCAACTTTTAAATCAGCCTCTGTAACGCCATCCTTTAAAATAGTTGTTCCATCCTGTGTTTTCGTAGCATCGGCAAATTTAAAGATATCCTTAACTTCTGTTTCAAGACCATCAGTATTATCGCTCACTGCTGTTTTGGATGTATTTAAAGTTGTTACAAGACTACTCAACTGTGTTTTTGCTGCTGTAATCGCGCCCTTGATATTCTCCTCAGCAGAGGCACTAGAATTATAAGCAGAGTTTGTAATAGATGTAGCACCAGCGCTTGCAGCAAGCACTGTATCCAAAGTAACCGCATTAGAAGTTGTAAGTAATTTTGTAAGTGTATCAATTTCACCATCAGATAACAGTGAAGTTCCCTTTGTGCTCTGACCTTCTGTAAAATCTTTGGCAACTTCAATCCGGATGATATCTGTAAAATCTTCTTTTGCAGTTCCATCCTGGGTAATTGTTGCAGATACCATGCTGTTGCCAAATGTTGCATCAACATTTGCTTTACCAGCTTTTTCAGTTACAGAACCAGCTCTGGAACCATCCAGTAACTTTCTGGTGTTGAACTCGGTTGTTGTTGCGATACGGTCAACTTCCTGTGTTAACTGGTCAATCTCGTTCTGGATCTGTGTACGGTCATCATCCGTATTGGTATCATTGGAAGCCTGTACAGCAAGCTCACGCATTCTCTGAAGAATACTCTGTGTCTCATTCAGTGCACCTTCTGCTGTCTGAATCATGGAGATACCATCTTCGGAGTTAGCACTTGCCTGATTTAAACCACGAATCTGTCCTCTCATCTTCTCAGAAATTGCAAGTCCTGCTGCGTTATCACCGGCACGGTTAATCTTATATCCAGAGCTTAACTTCTCTGTAGATTTGGATAATGCACCTGTTGTGATTCCAAGATTTCTGCTTGCGTTCATAGAACTTAAGTTGTGTTGAACTACCATTGCCATAATAATTCCTCCTTTGAACTACTTCCCCGAGTCCTTTCGGGTGCTTTAGATTTTTGATGAATAAATAATGATTTATTAATAATAACAAAACGACCCCTAGGAATGTCCCTTTGTTGATTATCCTCCTTTGCATCTATTATATATATCGTCTGCTGTCCAAAATACTTTATAGCTATTTTCAAATTTTTATGTAAATTAATTTGAGGTAATGTTTAGAAAGTTTTAGAAAGTGTGAACGTTGATCGCTATATTACATATATGCCTGCTCCCGAAGTATAACTTTCACATACTGGCCGTATCTGTCCAAGCAGAATGTCCGCCAGCATGGTATAATCTTTTCTTAAGAAAGCATCCTGTAACATCATAAGCGGATGACTGATATCCACTGAGATTCCCTTCTCGTTCAAAGCCTTAATATACCGATCCAGTTCATCCAGCAATGTCATAAAACGCTCCACTATCCTTGTCTGCTCTACGGTGTATATACTATGAACCAGATTATCAATCGCTTCCATTATCCCTGTATTCATCTGCTCATTCCTCCATATGTTCCGTCTTCTTCGCTTCCACAAACTGAATCAGATTCAGAAAGCGCTGGCTGGTAACCACTGACGTCACATCCATCATTTTCATAAGATGAATCTGAATCTCCCAGTTTTTCCGCACTGTCTCCGGAGTGAGACGGTTTCCGATTTTTCTAACCGATATGGCCGTCTGCTTTAAAAGCTGATTATAATAACTGGAAAGCTCTGGCTTTTCTTCTGCCAGGTAGCTAAGAAGCTGATCTGCCCCCTGCATATCAGTCAGAACCTGGGATAAACCGGATGCATCTGCATTCTCAAAGTCAAACTCCTGGTACTTCATCAGTACTTCATAATGCTTTACGATACGTTCCTGGACTTCTTTCAGGCTTTTCATAATCCTTCGTGCAGCATCGATAACCTCATCATATCTTTCCGTCAGTTCCTCTTTGCTGATTTGAATCTTCTCTAATATGTTATTCATGTGGAACGGGAGAGAATTCGTGCAATACTGGCTAATCGCTTCCTGGAAGGTCATAATCCGGGTTCCTGCGATTTTTGCTCCGCCCTCTGTGGCATCCACCACATCTGTACCGGTTAATGCAATGTTTTCTTCAAAAAAACATCGGAACAGATTAAAAGTTTCCGATGTTCGTACCGGCTTTCCATCAATTCCTTCCACCATCAGGGCATTGGTCAATTTATTCGGTGTCACTTCATTTCCATCCTTAAACTGCTGGTGGATTGAGTCAGTATGATATTTGTCATCCGTATATGCCAGATCCTGTCCAATCAGTATAATCGGGGAACACCCTGCTTCCCTAGCCAATGCATATGCCGCTGTGGCACAGGAATGCCCCATATCAAGAAACTCCAGCTTCGGCATCAGATCACACCACCAGCCTTCCATTCCCACAGGGCTTTTCGCCATCAAAAGCTTTTTCCCCGGGAAAGTTTCCATAAGTTCTGGCCATAAAAGGCAAGGCCCCACCAGTACCAGATCCTCTGGAAAGGTTCTTCCCTTATAGAAGAATTCATAAGTAGGGCTGTACCGTTCAATACTGGCAATGGCATCCGGCCGGACACCGTGACTGACACAGGTTGCATAGCTGGCATCGCAGCTGATAATCAGTGCCTTATCCTGTGCCTCCTTTAGATACTGGATATTTTTATCCAGTGAAGGTCCGGATGCTACAATAATTGCCGGGTACCCTTTGAATTTGCCTTTTATTTCACTTAACGAGTTGGCGCCGATAATGGAATCAATATTCTGGTAGTAGTTCTGAAGACCATCCAGCATATCTTCCAGACTGTTGCCAAGGCGGTACATATGGGATTTAATCTCAGTTACCACCAGCTTGGTGCATTTAACACGGTAATCCTGATACAGATAATAATTGGGTAGCGAGATTACAGAGAGATTCTGTGCCAGATTCTCCCAGTTTCCTCCGGTATAGGCTGCCACACTGCTACGGACTTCCGATTCTCCTCCGGCTATAAACCCGAACCGGCAGGACTCTACAACATCAACCAGATTTTCGGTTTTTAGAATATACTTCATCACTGCAAGATTTGGTTCGAATACAAGTACCATTGTATTCGCTGATGCCTTCTCCAGGATCTTTCGGAGAAGATTGGTGTTAGCCATTCCGAATAAGACAATTAAATAATCTTGATAAGGATCCAGATCTCTTAAAAGTAGTTCCGCTTCCCGGTCTTTGTCCCGGCTTACAAGCTGGTAATACTGTCCTTCATGTTGGAATTTCAGCACACCATCCTGAAGAATGACCTGCTCTCCGACCTGACATTCCCTTAGAAGCGGCTGGATTGTGTGAAACAACGGATTGTAATTCCTTAGTGCTTCCAGATTTTTCTTATAGATACTTCCCATATATTACATAATCCTTTCTCACGGCAAATCACGCCTTATTTTTTTTCGTCATAAAAAAAAGACGGGATCTGCTGCGTGCGGTTTGGCATATTCTGGTAATAAAGATCCGAAGCCCTGCTATTATTGTGGAATTGGCGAATCGTTTCCCGCTCGCCCTTCAGATATTGCTCCATGGCATCTTTATTCCGAAGTTCCACCGCCTGAAGTGACACACTTTTGTCGGTTAACTGGCGGATCAGATTCTGCATAAGAATAATCTGGTCTTTATATGCTTCCCGGTCTTGATCCAGTTCTTCCTTCACCCGTTGGAACATTTTTTCAAAACCTGCATCCAGATCCAGAAGTGCCTGTATCAGCTGATCCTTTTTTTGATACAACTCATCGTATGCTGGTGTGTCTGCCTGTTTTCCCCGGATACATTCCCCCTGCTTTTTTGACAGTGTAAGCAGTTCATCCAGAATATTCATTTTCTCCTTTAGGGAATCTATCATCAGGTCAATATAGGTTTGGCTGTAATCCATGCCGGCTTCCTCTCTATTTCTTCGGTGTTTTCTGTTTTTCCATAACTTCCTTCCAGGTATCCCGCATTTCCTTAATGCGCTTTAAGGCTTCCTCCAACATCCCTTTGTCTTTCTTGATGTTGCCTTGCACTAATGCCCAGTTGATGTAATCATATACCCGGTCAAAATCATTTGCTACTTCGTAATCAAAATTCAGGGTAGATCGAAATTCCACAATAATATTTTTTGCTTTCTGGACATTATTATGGCACTGTTCGTAATCCCCTTTTTCCAGAGCCATAATTGCCATATGAGTAAACTTCACCGCGCCATCATATAACATTAATGTTAATTCTGCCGGGGATGCCGTATTAATTCTGGTATTCTGATAAGCGGCAGCCGGATTCTTATATGCCATCATAGAATTCTCCTTTTTCTCTATCCAAAACGGAATCTTAAGTATTACGAATTACCAAGCATACCCGCCAAAGAATTGCTGGTATTATTCAGGGAAGCCATAGCTTTTTCCATAGCGGTAAATTGTTTATAATAACGGTCTTCCATATCTTCCAGTTTGTCCTCCCAGTCGGAGAGCTGTTTTTTATAATCCGCCAACTGGTTTTTGATCTCAATATCATTGTAAAAGGTCAATGCACTGCTTAGACTGGTTTTTCCCATCTTCTTTGTCATATCGTCATACAGATTCTTGCCGATAGTGCTCAGCACTTTTACTACCGCATCCGGATTCTCAGAAAGCGCCTTTTTCAGTTTATCTTCCTGATCTGCATAAGTATCATCTTCTGAATCTCCGTATATATGTAAAAGACCATTCTCTTTATAATCAGAGGATGTCATAATTCCAAAGGAAGACAGGGAATAATTCTTTCCGTCCACGTTTACCTGTCCCATCATCGTGGTTCGCATGCCGGAAGTCAGGGAACCAATCGTAGAATCCCGTCTGAACAGGGCTCCTTTAATCTTATCTTCCCATTTTTTCACTTCGTCCTCTGACATAGCCTCTTTCTGCTCATCCGTCAAAGGCTCATAATCTTTTGCACGATCTGCATAATAAAGTTCATTGAGTTCTTTTAATATGCTGTTATATTCTTTTACAAAATCCTTGACCATGTTGTACACAGCATCGATATCATCTTCCACAGTCAGTTTTATTTCCTTATCCGGATCAGCTGACACAAGATCCAGTGTCATACCGTTTACCGAAAAATTGTTGGAAGAAGATGTGATGGTGGCGCCATCTAATACAATCTCTGCATCCGATGCAATTTTCAGGCTGAAGCTGTCTGCTCCTCCCTTAATATCTTTTGCAGAATCACCAGACACCAGTTCCGATGTCAGTTCTCCGATTCCCAAAAGCTGTGTCTGGGTCTTACCGGTAACCGGATCGACTCCTCCGTCACTGGTAATGGTGAAAGAGTTGTCCAACCCGCTGTCCTTTGAGCTTAGGAAAAATCTCTGCTGGTTTTCATCAAAATTAGCATTGATTCCAGCATCACGGCATGCAGTTACAAAATCTGAGATTGTGGATGAACTGTTGACCTGAAACTCCACAGCATCTTTCTCTCCAGCCTTGATTGTCAGTGTTGTGCCGGTTTCCATCCCAAGGCTCGACACCAGCTTTGAGCTTCCGTTCAGCTTGGTCGTACCGTCTGTGTGCTTTACTTTTGCACTGGTTACATACTGGGCACTTGCCATAGAATTCACTGTAAGAGTATGTGCTCCTTTTGGTGCACTGCTGCTAACACTGGCTTTTACAAGATTTTCCTCGGAAGAAGTTACCTTTTTTGTCATGTAGCTTCCTTCCAGACGCATCTTAGACACTTTATTTGTATAAAAGCTGTATAACTTTGTATTTAACTCTTTCCATTTTTCCTGCTTCCAGGTCAGCTTTGTCTGCTTGTTCTCAACCTTTGTCTTCTTCATTCTCTGGGCTGTCATCAGTTCTTCCACAATGGCTTCCGTATCAAGCCCCGATACCATACCTGACAATCGAATTGGCATATAATCTCCTCCTAACGCCGTTCATCTACTAAGACACCGGCAAGTTCCCATAATTTCTGAAGCATCTCAAGACTCTCTTCCGGTGGGATCTCCCTGATTACTTCCTTTGTATCCTGGTCTACTACTTTGATGGATACCCGGCCGGTTTCTTCGTGATATGAAAATTCACATCCCGTCTTATGGTTCATTTTCAATTTATTATTTGCGTTATTGACTGCATTCTTAATCTGCTTTTCATTGGCCTGCTGTCCCTGGGGATTCTCACCATTCTCACCCCCGCCATTAGCAGACACATTCTGCACTGGCCGCTCTGTAACAGTGATATTCGTTCCTCCTTGATTTGCCACCTGCCCAGCACTATTGTCACCTACCGGTTTTTCTACTGTTTTTGCAGTATCTCCTCCATTATAAGAGGAAACCATACCACTTCCTACTGTTTCAATAATCATAACTAGCACCTCCGTGTATTAGTTTATTCGAATAATCCGTTTCTTCCGCATCTATACAGTATATCGGTTTTTTCGCAAAAAAAGTTTACAAGACTACTGAAATAATTTTTTTAATGCATCCAGGTTTTCCTGTCCGCCTGCCGCTTCTTTATTCTCTTCCTGAATCTGGAGGTAGATTTCCTTCCGGTACACCGGAATTGATTTTGGCGCGTTGATACCCAGTTTCACCTGGTCGCCTTTCACTTCCAGCACGGTGATCTCAATATGATTATCAATAATAATGGATTCATTTACTTTTCTTGAGAGAGCTAACATTCCATCTCCCCCTTTTCTTTTTTTATTTTCTGGATTGCCTCATATACTTTGTATTTGATTACATAATCTTTGTTTTCTACAATAATCTGACAGCCCTTTCTCGTATCTGCATTGATAATCACTGGTGCCTTCAGATTGGCAGTTACCTCTTCCGGCTTGGCTGGCACAGTAAGTACAAGAAATATCGCAAGGTTTTCTTCATTTAATTCTCCTAACGACTTTAGAACTTCATCTTCCACCACCGGATTATAATCTGATTTCACAAGGAACGGATTAATCACCGGCAGTGCCAGCGCCGGTTCCTCTACACTCTGAAGCCAGGAGATATTAGGCTGCCCTTCTCCCTCATTGTTATATAATATGGTATACTGTTTATATTCCTCAAACCCCATTAATCCATTTTCCATCGTAATAATCTTATCTTCCGACAGATCAATTTCCCCAAAATATTTCGTCTTTACTAACATCGTCTTCTCCTTTCATGTTATGAGAACCAAAATTTCTTTCTCCGAAGATTACAGAAAATCAAGCAGGGTGTTGGTCACGGCCTTTGCTGCTGCCGATAAGGAAGCATTATACTGATCCTTTGCGGATGTATAATTAATGATTGAATCTTCCAGTTCCACAGAATCATTACTTAACAGCATATCCTCAAAGTCTACCTGCTGGTTTGAGAGCCGGTCTTCCGTCAGTTCCAGCCGGTTATATCGGCTTCCAAGGTCAGCATCTGCTGCATTCACTTCATCTTCTGCTTTCTGGGTAACCGTAAGGCCGTGGGCATATTTTTCCTGGAGCACTTTGTTTTCCAGAGACAACTGGTTCTCCAGCTGTTTTTTCAGTTCACTGACTGCTTTCTTCTGATTATCAGACAGGGTATCATCTTCCAGCTTTTTCTCCATATCTTTAATCTTTGATTCAATATTGGACACCTGGTTTAACTGATTGATTACGTCATCCACATGGCGCTTTAAGTCTGCGCTGAGGAATTCATTTGCCATTGTATTTACCGTGAGCTTCTGGCTGAAGTTAATCTCATACTGAATTTTCTGGTTGCCTGGCTTTGTGTAATTTCCTTCGGTTCCTCCAATCGGTGTTCCCGTCCCATCAATGGTCACCCGCGTACAGTCAAAATAATGCTCCGGTTTGGCATCGCCGGCGTCAAAACTGGACTTTTTATACTTGGTTGTTATGTCATCTGCTTCTTTCAGAACCTGATAGGAGTCCTTCGTCAGAATCACTTCCCCGGTATCCTTTAACACAAGTGCATCACAGCGCGCATCATCTGCTGCCGCATCCGCTTCAGCCTGTGACTTACCTGCTGCAAGGGCAGCTGCCCTTGCCTGCTCTGCCGCCGCATCATTATATGCATTAATATCATAGGCATTTGCATCGCTGGATTCAACCACTTTTATCTTCAGATCGGTAGTAGTTCCTCCTTTTGTGTAACTGATGCCGGTCATATCGTCAATCTTTTTATAGGAGATGTTCATCCGATACCCCTGAAGCATCGTTGGTGCTTTTCCTGCATAATCCTCCGCAGTAAGTGACACATCATAGTCCAGACTTGCCTTTACATACTGAAAAGTCTTCACATCATCCTTTGTGAGATTCTCCGTAATTTCATATGAATATTCGGTACAATCCCTTGGGAACAAAAGCGGTTCATCCGTGCGGTATCCGGTGAAGACATACCTTCCGGCATAATCCGTGTTGGCATACTGGTAGATCTGCTGCATATATTCATCCAGAGTCATGGCGATGGAATCCCGGTTAGCCACAGTTAACGGATCATTTGCCCCCTGGTTAAAATAAGTATTCATCTGGGTAATAATGGAATTCATCTGGGTAAGAGCGGATTCCGTTACATTCATCCACTGCTTGGCATCCGGAATGTTTTTTTCATAATACTGGTTTAACTGGGTAAGCTGGGTCCGGTATTTTAAGGAACGGATGGCAACGACCGGATCTTCCGACGGACGCTGGATCTTCTGTCCGGTTGCGTACTGATCGCCTTTTGTCGATAAATACTGCTTATTCTTATTGATGTTATTCATCATGTTGTTCGTTAACATCTGATTGGTCACTCTCATTGATATCCGCCTCCTGTTATACTCCTGTCTCGTTGATTAATTTATTATACACTTCATTCATAACCGAGATTACTTTCGATGACAAATCGTACGCATTCTTGAATTTCATCAAATCCATGGCTTCTTCATCCTTATCCACACCGGATATGGATTTTCTCTGGCTGTCAATCGCTTTTACGATATTGGATTGTCCGTCAGCAAAAGAGGCTGCCTTTTTCGTGTCGATACCAATATCCGATATCATTGTGCGCAGGAAATCGCTCGGATCACCCTGTTTAAATAACGAATTATCTGTGTAAAGTGCATACAGATCTTTTAGCGTGTTATTATCTTCCACACCGGTCTTGTCCGTAGTCCCGGTTCCTGCTGCAATCTTTTTCGGATCGCTCATAATATCCTGGGACACGCTGTAATTCTTACAGGTAAGATAATAATAGCAGCCATCTACTTTTCCATCTGCGTTTAAGACTACGGTCCCATCCGGTTTGGTCGCGCATACAGATGTGAAAGAGAAGCCTTTCGTCTCTTCTGTGAAATTATAATCTGCTCCGGAAGTTGCCTGTGCCGCTGTAAAGAAATCCAGTTTTTCCATCTTTCCGTACTGGTCTTTTCCTGTGTCATGAATCTTATTGAATTCTCTGGACACAGTCCGGACAAACTCATTAAGCCTTGCCATATAATATGGTATCCCTTTATAGTCAATACTTTCCCCCACATTAATCGGCTTATCAGCAATATCCCGTTTTAAATCTTCATTTAATGTGAAAGTATATGTATATTTACCCTGATCATCCACATCGACCTTAAAACTTTTATAGGAATATTCATTACCGCTTATGGTAATCTTCCCGTCCATCTGGGGAATGTTAAGCCAGATCAGGTCGTCGCAGCTGGTATCTGTTACGGTAAGTGTCCGGCTTCCTTTCGTTCCATTACCGGTTCCGGTAAAGTTAACCTGGTTATTCCCATCCCGAAGTTCGTACAATGCCTGCAGTTTACCGCCAAGCCGGTTGGAATACCGGTCAAAGCTCTGCCCGTCACTCCACTCTAGCGTATACAGTCCATCCTCATCGTTCATATTAACTGCCTTGTCCTGGGGAACGGCGATCAATGTATTGTACTCATATCCTTCTACCAGACATTTTCCATCAACCCGCACGGAAAACGTATAGATGCCGGAGTCTCCCATCGGATCTTCTTCTGTCTCGATCTTACAATACTGGGATAATTCATCCAGTAAAACATTTCTTGCATCCCGAAGGTCATTTGCCATACGTCCGGTAATCTCTACCGTGTTAATCTGCTTATTCAAAGTGGCTACCTGCTGGGCAATGGCATTAATCCGCTCTGCACTTGTCTTAATCTCATAATTTGCCTCTGTCTGGATGGCAGCCAGACCATTTGCGATGTTATTTACCATCTCCGTAAAGCTCTGGGCATAGTTGGCTACCTGTGTCCGGATCGTCTCACTTCCGGTGTTCGTACTTAAGCTTGACAGGGAATTAAAAAAGGTATCGAAAGCAGCGGTAATTCCATCGGAATTCACCTCACTGAAATAGTTTTCAATGGATTTCATATAGTACTCTTTTAATTCATAGTTTCCATTGAGCGACATGTTCGTGCGGTATTTTTTGTCGTAGTACTCATTCCGGATCTGCTCCACACCATTGGCGTCAATACCGGTGCCCGCCATTCCGTATGGATTGTTAAGCGATACTGCTTCGCTGGCACTGGTGTTTACTTTCTGTCTTGTATATCCTTCTGTCTCCACGTTGGAAACGTTATGTGCAACCGTATTGATTGATGCCTGGGAGGCATACAATCCGGATGTTCCGATTGTCAGGCCAAAAAATGTATTTGGCATGAAATCCACCTTCCTTTCCCTGTCGATTCGTTCTTATTCTTTATGCGCCAAGCCGGTCAATCAATGTGCCCAGCATATCGTTAATGACATTGATATAGCGGGAATTGGCATTATATGCATGCTGATATTTGATCAGCTTTGTCAGTTCTTCTTCCGAGGATACTCCTGCCACTTCATTCCGCTGGTTATCAAGGCTTGTGGCCATATCTTCCTGTTTCTCTTTGATATTCTTCAAAACATTTCCCCGTTCACCGATAGCTCCGATGATGTTGTTATAGTAATTAAAAAATGTACTTTTTGATAATTCATTTGGACTAAGGGCTGCAAACTTTTTGTTCCAGGCTTCCGTCAGTTTATCACATACCCCAATGTCATAGGCACCGGATAAGCCCATATTTTTATTTCCATTAATCGGAAGAAGGGATACGTTATTTAAGATATCCTTGTTTACCTCAATCTCTCCGGTTGTATACATCGAGTAGTTATCGTCTGGATTCTCTTCGTTATACACATACACAGTCCTTGTCTGTGGATTGCCATTTTCATCGATATATGTCAGGTCTGCCTTTTGATAACGTTCCATGCTTTTTCGTTCAAACAGCGCTTCCCGCGTAGGATTCTGGTTCGCGTCAAGGGGGGCATTGAATTCATCCCAGATTCGTATGGTGTCCATGCCACCTGATGTCAACACAGTTGTCGTTCCATCTTCCATGGTAATTTTAAAACCTGAAGAGTGTTCCACGTCTACTCCAAGATTTTTCATTGCCGAAGAGACAGATGCATTCGGGCACAGGATGTCATTAATGGTTGTGACGATTCCATGGATGAGCTGGTCAAACTGTGCCTGGGTTGTCACCACAACGGAAGGTTCCACGATCCGGTTATACCGGTCAACTTCTTTTGCATAATCCGGCGCCTCACTGTCTGTCGGAATGTCACTGTATCTTCCTTTAAAGTTTCCTCTCGCCGTCAGGATTCCTTTCAGGGAACCGATATCCGTATCATCCGCGGAGGAATATGGTCTGGTCAGATCATAGATGCTTTCTGTTGTATTTTCCCATACAACCCGGTACATCCTGGTCTTATCGGATTCCGGTATGGTGTCCAGATGAAACACCAGGTCTTCGGTCACAAACTGGCTTCCTTCCAGATTCACTGTGACAACTCCCTGCGGATCTTCCAGATACGTAATCCGTGCGTATCCGGACAACTCATCTAACAAGGCATTTCTTGTATCCCGGTAATCGTTGGCATTCTGCCCATTGCTCTCGTATCTGGTAATGGCAGTATTCAGTTCCTTGATTTTATCGCCAATTATATTAATGCGGTCTACCTGCTTCTGGATTGCCGTATTTAAGTTTACCTGATATTCCGACAGCTGGTTGAAGATATTCTCGGAACGTTCGATAAAGGAAACAGCCGTTTCCAAAAGAGTCGCCCGGTTCACAAGGCTGTCAGGCTCTTTTGTCAGTTCCTGAAGTGCTCCCCAGAAGTCACTGATCGTCGTCTGGAAATCTTCGCCTTCCAGTTCGCCAAATAAATCTTCAATCTCATTTACTGCTTCGTACTGGGCATCATAAAAACCGCCTCTGCCATACTCCGTACGGTATGACCGATCCAAAAAGGTATCCCGTACCTGGCGGATGGCGGCCATATCACTTCCCAGACCAATCTGTAACGTATTAATCGACGTATATCCTACATTATTATAGAAAAAATCCTTCATCTCCACCTGTTGTCTTGTAAACCCGGTGGTATTTACATTGGCCAGGTTATGAGCGGTTGTATTAAGTCCTGTCTGGTTTACATGCATTCCGGAAACACCGGTATAAAAACTGGTCATGATATTTCCCATTGCTGTTCCTGCCTTTCCTTTGCCGTTCACACAAAAGACGTTTGTGCAAACAGCGTAGTTTCCTACTGTCTTGCATCAAACGTCCCTGTCTGAATCATCACTGCATCCTTCGTAGATGCGCCTCTATCATAATTATTCGTCTGTATTGTCTGTGTACTCTTAATCACATTAATATTGAAATCAATCATTTCCAATGACGCTTCAATTAACCGTTTATTCTGCTGGTTAATATCCATCAGCCGGTGTACCGTATGATGAAGGTCATCATGCAGTGTTTCCAGCCGGCTCTGCTCTTTTGGCTGCTTATCCAGAAGCGAAATGATCTTCTTTAAGGTAAGTGAACCCGGATTCCGGTTCAGAACCGTTCCAATATTAATAATGACCTCGCTTCTCTTTTTCTCCAACGTGGCAATTCGATCAACATATTTCTGTTCTTTGTCCGTTATCTTAGAAAGAGCCTCAAGGTCATTTTTTATAACTACTCTTGTCTTCTCTTCTGAAACCGGTATCAGTTCATGGTAAATCTCTGTCTCTTCTTCCAATGTCTGAATCAGTTCTTCTATCAAACTCGCCACTTAGGATCCCTGCTTTCCTTTTCGTGAAATTCTGTCCTGTTAATTATAAAACGCATCCACCAGCTTATCGGCAATCTGTTGTGTTGATACCTGATAGGTTCCATTCTGCATCCGTGCCTTAATATCTGCAATCTTCTCTTCTCTTACATCTGGAGCATTCTTAACTGCTTCTTTTGCCACATTAAGTTCTCTTCCAAACTGTGAGATCTCAAACTGATCGTTCCCTGTAGAAACCGGCTTTCCTGACTTGGTTGTTTTACTTAATTTACTGGCCTGATATACCTGATTTACTCGATTATATGCATCAATTCTCATGATCTCCACCACCTTATTCGTTTCCTTCATACTCATCACTTTTTATCGTTCTTACTTAAGTTATCGGAGGATTTTTAAAATACTTTAGTCCCTTTTCTAAAAAAATTTGACAAATAGGTTTCGGATACACTAATATTGAGGATATGTGATGATGTGGGCGTGGGACGGCGTGAAGTGGACGAAGGGGTGGTAGAAAGGAAAACCGCTTTCGCTCCATTGAACATGTAGCGGTACTAAGGTTTCGCACAAACCAGCGAAACCAAGTGCCGACATGTTCAAAAGGTTTTCATTTCTACCACCCCTTCGTCCACTTCACGCCTGCCTTGCCACGTCACTAGTCGGGAGTAAAGAACCTTTTTCATTTACTAAACATAGACAATCACCTGACTATGGTCAAGGTACCAACATCTTCTACAAATCATGTAGAACTTGTGCACCTGTCTGTGGCGGGGAGGGGGCTGTGCGGCGGATGGCAGGGGGATGCATACTGTCTTTTGTCTGGTTGGACAACTGGGCAAAAATGTCCGTTATGGGCGGACACGCATTACGTCCGAACAGAACGAACCTTTTTGCCCAGTTGTCCAGAAGCCAAAAGACACTGCATCCCCCCGCCATCCGCCGCACAGCCCCCACTAGCCCACCATCCCCACCACGTAACCTATTTCTATTTGGAGGAATATTCATGGATCAATATAACGGAAGCCAGATTGTGATCCTGGAAGGCTTAGAGGCCGTCCGGAAACGTCCGGGTATGTATATCGGAAGTACCGGCACCAGAGGATTACATCATTTAATATGGGAGATTCTGGATAACGGAATCGACGAACACCTGGCCGGATTTTGCAGCCATATCAAGATTATCATGCAGAAGGACGGCGGAATTACCATCGAGGATAACGGACGAGGGGTTCCGGTGGACATCCACCCTACAAAAAAGATTCCAACCGCCCGGGTTGTATATACGATCTTACATGCTGGTGGAAAGTTCGGCAATTCCGTATACAAAGTGTCCGGTGGTCTTCACGGAGTGGGTGCTTCTGTGGTAAATGCCCTGTCCACCCGTATGACTGTGGAGATTAAGCGGGACGGAAAAATCTACCGGGATGAATACCAGAATGGCGGTCATCCGGTTACCCAGCTGGAAAACGGCCTGCTGCCTGTTGTGGGAACCTGCAATAAAAAAGACACCGGAACAAAAGTAACTTTCTATCCGGATGACTCCATCTTTGAGACGGTGGAATTCAAAGCAGAAACCATCCGGAAGAAATTAAAAGAAATTGCCTACCTGAACAAAAACCTGCGGATTGATTTTACCGATGAATTCACCGGAGAGACAAGAACGTACCTGGAAGAATTCGGAATCCAGAGTTTTGTAAAATATCTAAACCGGGAAGCCACTCCTCTTCACGAAGATGTGGTGTACATCGAAGGAACAAGCGGTGATATCGAAGTTGAGGTTGCATTCCAGTACATCAACAGTTTTTCGGAACAGATCAATGCTTACTGTAACCGGATTAATGTGGTAGATGGCGGCACCCTGGTCACCGGTTTCAAAACAGCTCTCACCCGTGTCATGAACCAGTACGCCAGAGAGTTGGGCATTCTAAAAGAAAAAGACGAGAATTTTGATGGAAAAGATATCCGGAACGGTCTTGTGGCAATCATTTCCATCAAGCACCCGGATCCTCAGTTTGAAGGCCAGACAAAAACAAAGCTTGGCAACACGGACGCGAAAAGTGCCGTGGAAGATGTGTTCTCCACAGAGGTGCAGCGCTATTTTGATAAAAATGTAGAAGATCTAAAAAAGATTCTGGAGAATTCCCTCCGCTCCTATAACGCGAGAAAGGCCGGAGACAAAGCACGGACTGCTGTATTAAAACAGCTGAATGATGTGGATACAAAGAGCAAGCTGGCCGCCTGCTCTTCCAAGAAGCCGGAAGAATGTGAGATCTACATCGTCGAGGGAGATTCTGCGGGCGGCACCGTAAAAACGGCAAGGAACCGGAAGACCCAGGCTGTGCTTCCTCTGCGTGGAAAGATTTTGAATGTAGAAAAAGCAACCCTTGAGAAAATTCTTGTCAATAACGAAATCAAATCCATGATCGCTTCCTTTGGCTGTGGAATCGGTGACGAATTTGACATCACAAAGCTCCGGTATGATAAAATCATTATCCTCACCGATGCGGATGTTGACGGAGCCCATATCAGCACCCTTTTACTTACTTTTTTCTACCGCTTCATGCCGGAACTGATTAAAGAAGGAAAAGTATACCGGGGTCTTCCACCTCTTTATAAGGTAGAATATACAAAAGGAGACAAAAAGAAGAAATACTCCGAATACGTTTTCAATGATTTTGAGTTAGAGAAATTCAAAAAAATCCCCGAAAACAAAATTACCAATGTACAGCGCTACAAAGGTCTCGGCGAGATGGATGCCGAGCAGTTATGGGAGACTACCCTTGATCCTGAAAGCCGGATTCTTGCCCAGGTTACCATCAGTGATACGGTGGAGGCCGACGAGATCACCACGACCCTGATGAGCAGTAATGTACCACCACGACGGGAATTTATTATGGAAGAAGCCAGATATGCCCGTCTGGATGTATAGAAGGAGGAAGTTATGAGTCATCTTAGTGAAAATATTATTCAGATTGATTTCTCAGAAGAAATGAAAACTTCATACCGGGACTATGCCATGAGTGTCATTATTGCCCGCGCCCTGCCGGATGTCCGGGACGGACTTAAACCGGTACAGCGTCGTATTCTCTATGCTATGACAGAACTGGGACTCTCCCCGGATAAACCGCACCGGAAAAGTGCCCGTATCGTCGGTGATACAATGGGTAAATACCACCCACACGGAGACAGCTCCATCTATGAAGCACTGGTACATATGTCAGAGGACTATTCCCTGCAGATTCCTCTGGTAGACGGACATGGTAACTTTGGTTCCATCGACGGTGACGGCGCTGCTGCCATGCGATATACCGAGGCAAGGCTTTCCAAAGGAGCCATGACCCTATTGAATAATCTTGACAAAGGTCTTGTGGAATTTGTCCCAAACTTTGATGAAAGTGAAAAAGAACCAGCGGTTTTACCGGCAACGATTCCAAATCTTTTAATCAATGGCACAACCGGAATTGCAGTCGGTATGGCTACCAATATCCCGCCTCATAACCCGGGAGAAGTCATTGACGGTGTGATTGCCTGTCTTGACCATCCGGACATTACCATTCCGGAATTGATGCAGTCAATAAAAGCTCCGGATTTTCCAACCGGCGGAACCATCGTAAATGAAAAAGATCTGCTTTCCATCTATGAAACCGGGGAAGGCAAGATAAAAATCCGTGCCAACTCCACAGTAGAACCAGGGGAAAACGGCAGAAAAAACATTGTGATTACGGAGATTCCATATACTGCCGCCGGAAATAAAACAAAACTGGTGGAGAGTCTTTCTTCCATGATGAAAGACAAAGTATTCGACGAAATCTACGATGTCCGGGATGAATCCTCCAAAGAGGGAATCCGCATTGTCATCGAAGTAAAGAAAGACCGGGATATCGAAAACCTGCTAAACGGTCTGTATAAGAAAACCCCTCTGGAAGACACTTATTCCGTCAATCTTCTGGCGGTAAAAGAACAGCAGCCAATTACTTTTAACTTAAAATCCCTTTTACAGGAATTCATCTCCTTCCAGGATGAACTGTACACAAAAGAATATGAACACCTTCTGGAAAAAGCAAATCAACGTCTGGAGATTGTAAAGGGACTGATCCGGGCAACCGACGTCATTGACCTGATTATCGAGATTCTCAGGGGAAGTACTTCCATCCGTCAGGCAAAAGGCTGTCTTACCCACGGTGATATTACCGATATCCGTTTTAAATCAAAAGAATCCGAGGAAGAGGCAAAGACCCTTAATTTTACCGAACGTCAGGCAGATGCCATCCTTGCCATGCAGCTTAGCAAATTAATCGGGCTGGAAATCCAGAAGCTTCATGAAGAAAATGATACCCTGATTGACCACATTCAGGAATACAGTGAAGTGCTCGGAGATAAAAAAGTGTTATATAAAGTGATCAAATCACGTCTCAGAGAGTATAAAAACCAATTTGCCACACCGAGAAAAACGATGCTGATCAACGCAGACAGTACCCAGTACGTGGAAGAAGTGAAGGAAGAAGACCTCTATATCCTGATCGACCGTTTTGGCTATACAAAATCCCTGGATTCTTCCAGCTATCAGCGGCTTTCAAAGGACAGCTTAAACGAATTCAGCCACATCATACCGGTAAAAAGTACCGGCCGGCTCTGTCTGTTCACCGCACAGGGAAATATGTATCAGTTAAAAGTAATGAATATTCCAAGGTGTAAGGCAAAGGATAAGGGCACCCTGATCCACAATCTATGCAAAGTTGGAAAAGAAGACATCCTTATTTATGCATCTTTTGATACTTTATTTGAAAGCCAGCTTCTTTTCGTCACCCAGAACGGGTTTATAAAGCTCGTATCCGGAATCGAATTCGATACGAACCGTTCTGCCATCAGCGCCACGAAGCTTGAAGATGGCGACCAGATTGCAGGAATTACGGTACTAAGTGCCCCGGAAGTGCTGTCCGGAAACCAGAAGGTCATTCTATATACAAAACAAGGGCTATCTCTCGGCTTTGCGCTCTCCGAGGTCAGCGAATTAAAGAAAAATGGCCGCGGTGTCAAAGCGATGACGCTAGATCCCGACGACCAGATTGTATACGGAGCCTCCATCGGTCCAGAGGTGGAAACCTTTGAATACAATGGGAAAACCCTTTCTGCTAAAAAAATCCGCAGCCGCAAACGCGGGGCAAAAGGGCAGAAGGCACAGCTTTAACTTACACTTTCCGGCTGCTCAACCAACAAGGATCTGGGCAGCCATTTTTTTATAATCCGTTCTAACTGATTCTGGTCAATCGGCTTAATTAAAAAATCATCCAGTCCATTCGTTAAGAAGAATTCATGAATGCCCTCTTTTGAAGCCACCGTCATGGCAATAATCGGAACATGATCATAATAGCCGCCGGATATATTCCGGATATATTCGGCCGTGTCGATTCCATTGAGCCCCGGCATATGATAATCCAGCAAAATCAGGTCATAGTTCTTTTCTTTTGCCATGCGGAACGCAACATCTCCACCTTTTGCAACCTCCGGTTTTATCTTGTATTTTTCCAGAAGTTCCAGAATCATCGCCACATTTAATGCATTATCATCTACAAATAAAATCCTTGCTTCCGGCGCTACATAAGCTTTTCCATTCAGTACAAATTCACTGCTGTTTGAAGGTCTTCTTGCAGTTCTTCCATAAAGGGAACTTCCACTGCCTTCTGTTTTTGTCTGATCTGCCGGGTGTTCCTGCTCATTTTCCTGCTGCTCATTTTCCTGCTGCTTTTTTTTCTGATTAGTGGTATATATTCCGGCAACAAGATCTCCTCTTTCCACTGCAATGCAGACAAGCAGTGACCCTATTCCGTACAGAAACATTTCTGCAAGGAAAAGCCAGAGCTTTCCTTTTGGAAAAATGACAGAATGACGAAACAGCACAAAGAATAACAATAAAAGAGAGGCCGTATGAAAGAATTCCACAATGAATTCCCGGATTCCACAGGAAACCAGAAGAATCCCTCCTGCCAGATAAATCCAAGGAAGCAGAACCTGGTTTCCTGCTATGGAAGTAATAAAAATCCATGAAACAACAAACGACAACGCATAACACCGGGTGAATACCACATCACTTTTCGTCACATACCGGATACCTGCACACAAAAAGCATGGCAGAAGCCAAAGTGCCACCCAAAAAGCCTTATGTGCCTCCCCCTTGAAGCACATCCAGATGATCTGTAACAGCACCATGACTGTATATCCTGTCACACATACTTTAATCTTCACTTATATCTCCCATTTCTCTCCTGGTAAACAAATCAATTGCTACCGTTCCCATTTATCGCAGAGTGCGGTAACCTGGTCGGCAAACCTTGCCAGATCCTTGTTCGCTCCTCCTTCGTTTTCCAAAATCACATGCATCAGACGTTTTCCGGCAGCCACCAGACGTTCAAATACCGTATTTGCCCGTACCGCAGCCGGTTTCATAGCTTTGCGGATCTTGACCCCCTCTTTCAGGAGACTTCCGTCTGTAAGATCATAGGAAGCGCCGGAATACGGAGCCACTGCTTCAAAGCCATACTCATCTTGAAGACACCGGGCAAATTCATCCGTCACCTCATCTTCTCCATGGACAACAAAGACTTTTTCCGGTTTTTTCTCAAAGGAGCAGACCCATTTTAACAGTCCCTCTTTATCTGCATGCCCGCTGATTCCATCCATCTTCACGATATCTGCGCGCACTTCAATTGTCTCTCCAAATAACTTAACGGTTTTTGCCCCGTCAAGCAGGGAACGTCCCAACGTCCCTACCGCCTGGTATCCTACAAACAGAATGCTGCATTCCGGACGCCACAGATTATGCTTTAGATGATGTCGGATCCGTCCGGCCTCACACATACCGGAAGCAGAGATGATGACCTTTGGTTTTGTATCAAAATTGATATTTTTCGATTCATCACTTGTAACTGCCACCTTAAGTCCTGGGAAACTGATTGGATTAATCCCCTTCTCTACCAGTTCCATCGCTTCTTCATCAAAGCAGCTTTCTTCGTTATGAGTAAAGATGTTTGTCGCCTCGATCGCCAATGGACTGTCTACATACACTTCAAAGTTATCATGTCTCTGGATCATATGTTCCACTTTAATCTTCCGGATAAAATACAGCATTTCCTGGGTTCTTCCCACTGCAAAAGCCGGAATCACTACGTTTCCGCCCCGGTCAAAGGTACGCTGGATCACCTTTGCCAGTTCCCTTACATAATCCGGTGTTTCTCCGTGGGAGCGGTTACCATAGGTGGATTCCATGACCACATAATCCGCTTCTTTCAGATACTGGGGATCCTTTATAAGTGGCTGGTTGATATTACCGATATCACCGGAAAATACAATCTTTTTCTGGCATTCCTCTTCCTCCACCCATACTTCAATGCTGGCAGAGCCAAGCAGATGCCCCACATCGGAAAAACGGATCTTGATTCCGTCACATAGCTGTATCATCTGGTTATATTCGCATGGACAGAATAATTCAATGGCTCCTAACGCATCGTCCATATCATAAAGCGGCTCCATAATCTCCCCGCCGGAACGCTTTGCTTTCCGGTTCTTCCATTCCGCTTCAAACATCTGGATATGCGCACAATCCTTTAACATAATCCCACACAGATCCGTAGTGGCTTTTGTGGTAAATACCTGACCGCGAAAACCTCTGGCATAGAAAAGCGGCAATAGCCCGGTGTGGTCAATATGCGCATGTGTCAGGAGAATATAGTCAATCTCGGATTCCGCTACCGGAATCGGCTGATTTTCAAATACATCGGTCCCCTGCTCCATTCCGCAGTCAATCAACAGATTCTTACCACATGCCTGTAAAAAATGACAGCTTCCGGT
>JAQXIP010000066.1 GCA_029007845.1 Clostridiales bacterium | reverse complement strand
AATCAGATGATCTTCCAATTTAAGTCCTTTCTTATCCAGCTCGTTCTTAATGTTTGTCAGATCATCAATCAGTTTTTTACCTGCCGGATCATTCAAAGCTTTTTTCATATACTCAGATGGATCAAATATTTCCGTCATCTCAATAATGGTTGAATGAATCTCAAAATTGTCATTTGATTTACCTGATTTGGGCATAATATTACCTCTCTTTCTCTACTCGTCTACATAACTATGATGCCAAGGTCAAAAGGTCTTTTGCACTAGCAACATCACTGAGTAAATACTCTTTATATTTCTTATAATAACACACAGCCCATGACAAATTAATGACACAGATTCATTTAAAAGCAAAAATGCCCGCATTTTTGTGAGTGCATAACGCTTCCCAAATCTAACAATCATTCAGCTCGTTTAGTATATTAATGGCATCATATCTTTCGCCACATATAGTACAGATCCAATCACTATTGCTTTTCTTAGCTTTTTTGTGAAAAAAATCCAACTTTCCATTACACAATGGACAAGGCTGCGGCACCTCATTCCATAGACTTTTCAAAAATTTCACAGCATCATCTCTACTATTCATTTTATATTTTAACAATATGTCTTTTTCCATAATAGTTAGTCTCTCCAATCAATAAACGTTTCGATTACTATTCTATCCTAAGACCGCTCCACTGCTTTATGTGCAAGATTTGTTATCCTCTCTACCATTCTTTCAATTTCTTCCACACCAGCACTGTTTTCCTGCGTTGCAGCAGTTACATGCTCAATTGCGCTGTAATTGTCCTTTGTATTGACATTTACCTGTTCCATTCCTCTCGCAACTTCATCGCTCTGCTCTCTGATGTTCTCAACTGTCTTATCCATTTCTATAATACTCTCTGACATCTGTTGGTTTGAAGCAGTAATCACCGAAGTGGTATTTCCTGCCTCACGGATACACTCCATTCCTGTTTCTGTCAGGTTGACACTGCGCTCCATAACACTTACTGCATTTTCTGTATGGTCAACCGTTTCTTTTACAATTCTTCCAATTTTCTCAACAGCACCTCTTGTCTGCTCTGCTAATTTTTGTATTTCACTGGCAACTACAGCAAAACCTTTCCCATGCTCACCGGCTCTTGCTGCCTCTATGGAAGCGTTCAAAGCAAGGATATTAGTCTGATTTGAGATTCCCGTAATCACATGAATAATTCCCAATATTTCTTTTGATTCTTCTCCCAGTTCCAATATAATATCCTTACATCTGCCGGTGCTTTCATGAATATGCTTCATACTGTCAATCGCATTGTCCATTTTCTCTTGATTTTCCAGCGTCCGATCATTAATTTGTCGTGCAAGCTCTGCCACCTGGCCATTCATAGCTACCAGTGTTATAAGCTGAGCGTTAATATCCTGTGTTCTTCCGTTTACACCGGTGATTTCATTCGTGTTCTCACCGAAGTTTTGCATAATATTAGCCGTTTCTTCCACAATCTGTTCATTTGCCTTCATGGATACCTCTGTAATTACAGATAATTCTTTGACTACATGAAACAATTCATCTGAAGTCTGCCTTGATTTTTCCTGCATCTGCTTCATCTCATTCATCATTCTTTCTTGTTCTTCGGCATCCAAAAGATTGGAAAGCATTCCTGCTGTTCTCTGACAAAGCATCGTAAAGATTGCTGCAATCGCGACCAAAACCAATGCTCTTGGAACAATTCCATATACAACAAGCTTGTATTGGTTCGTAAAATTTTTGTCTTCAAACACATTTAACACAAAACAAAGCCATTGACCTAAAGAGACCCCTATAACCGAAAAAATAGTCATCAAAGGATTCTGGTTAGAATTCAGTTTCCAGATAATCTGTCAACATATAAAGTGGAACATTCGTCAGCCATTCCTCTTTTCTGTAATTGGACATAGATGTCCTAATTGCACTCTGTGGATTATATTTATCACAAAAAGCCCGCAGGCTCTTAGCTCTCAGATTCTCAGCAGCTTTAACCTCTATGGGGATACACTCCAAATCCTGCTGTATAACAAAGTCAATTTCACCTGATGAATTCTCCGTAGAATAATAGTATAACTCTCTGCCAGATGTCTTTAATTGTTCCGCCACATATTGTTCTGTCAAAGCACCTTTGAATTCTTCAAAAATTCTACTTCCATCCAGCAATATCTTTGCTGATATATTTGCTTTTGCTGTCAATAAGCCTACATCAAGCATAAACATCTTAAAGCAATTCATTTCCATATATGCAATCAAAGGTATCTTCGGTTTAGATACCCGATAGCTTTTTAAAATCAATCCTGCATCCTCCAACCATTGAATCGCAAGTTCAAAATCTTTTGCTCTGGCACCTTCACGAATGGAACCATACATAAATTTTCGATTCTCTTTTGCCAGTTGTGCCGGAATAGAATTCCACACCATCATAATTCTTGGTACTACTTCCTTCGGCGCATGTTTACTAAAATCTTCTTCATAGTATTTTAGCAAATTATGCTGAATTTCCCTTACTTCAAACACATCCTCTGTATCGATATAAGTTTGTACTGCCTCTGGCATTCCCCCAACATAATAATATTTTTTTAATAATTCTATATATCTGGCAGAATATGCGTTTACTAATTCATAATCACCTTTTTTTAGTGTATTGGCAAGTTCTTTCTCGCCTAATGCCACAATGAACTCGTCAAAATCCATAGGATATAGATGCAGAAAATCCACTTTACCTACCGGAAAAGAAGTTCCTTCATGTAAAGCCACTCCCAACAACGAACCTGCAGCTACAATTGCATATTGAGGCGCATTTTCATAAAAATATTTTAAGGACGCCAATGCTTTGGGCGCTTCCTGTATTTCATCAAATATGATCAATGTGTCCTGAGCATCAAATTTGCCTCCGTTTTCGATTTCGATTGCGGAAACAATCCTCGATATATCAAAATCTGTCTCAAAAACCTTTTTCATAACTTCGTTATTATCAAAATTGATATAAACCGTATTCTTATAATACCTGCTTCCAAATTCCTTCATTATCCACGTTTTCCCCACTTGTCTGGCACCTTGAATAATAAGCGGTTTTCTTTTTTTCTTATTTTTCCATTTTTCTAAGCTTTTGAACAGTTTTCGTTCCATAATTATCACCCCACTTCTTTTCCCCAAGTATATTATATCCAATTTATTTAATCAACATTTTTAAGGCGGTAACTTATGTTTCTATAACACTTTTAAGGTGATAATTTCGTTTTTTATGACACTTTTAAGGTGTGCCAAATGTTCCTTGCAATCAGCGCAATGCCAATTGCTATCAGCCAGACAAATCCCTCAACAACAATTAAGGACATGCCACTTTTAGCCGTAAGCACCGCTACGCCATCCAAAATAGCATGCAATAGAATTGCCAAAACAAAAAGATAGCCTTTCATTTTCTTACCTGCAGCAGCACACCAGACAATCACTGATAATCCAATCTGTGCAGTGATTGCAGCGAGACGCTCCACAGGACTTAATACAAAATGCCAGGATGGCGTCTGGATCAAGGCATCAAATGCTGGCCTGGTATTTCTTTTTGAAATATGTTAAAAGAACAATTGGAATCAGAATGCCTAAAATCATATTTATAATAATAAATGCTATGGATAACTTAGATACCATAGGACACCTCCTGAATGATTAACCCTATTCAATGTGGTTTACTACATCATTCATTTCTCCACCAACTCTTGAAATATCGCATCGCGGTCATATTTATTTTCCACAAAACCCGGAATCTCCTTGATTGACTTACATAAACTGACACTAAAACCTGTCAGGATATGCCCTATTTCTTCCTCAGTATACGGGCAGCCACCGGTACCAGTACCAGTTACCACAAGTGTTGCCAGACTATGCACGACAAGCCACATATCCCGATAATAACGGTCGGCAGCCTGTGCATCAATATGATAGGTTTGTTGCAGAGATTCTCTTACAAGATTCTGGGAATGATGCAGTGCATTCATCACACTACTGCTTCCATCTTCACTCGTTGTTAAAAACAGCAGCCGGTACAACTGAGGCTCCTCTTTTGCAAAATGGATGTATTGCATCCCAACGCCCAGAAACGGGATTTTCATGTGTAGCCCATCTTCCACATAACGGTCATACACACGCTGGGCCGCAGTGCGAACCTCACGCTTTGCTTCTTCAATTGTATGAAAACAAGTAAACACCGGCTGTGTAGAGACACCAAGTTCACTGGCCAATGCTTTTGCTGTGAGTGCATCAATTCCTTTTTCACGGACAACACGCAACGCTGCTTCAACCATTTCTTCTCTCGTATACTTAATTCTTGGAGCCATTTGATCCATTCCTTTCACTTAAAATATATTGGTTACATTTAAACTTTACACGAAGCCTTGCAGATTTGAGAGGCTGTCAAAGTCAGCACATAAGCCTGAATGCCAATGCCCATAAAGTTAATCTGCCGAAAGTAACCCTGCATACTGCCGTACCCGTTTATTCATATCATATCCCCCTTTTCCACATTTGTCAGGCTTCGTCCAATAAAAATAGTTTATAATATATATTATAAACTATTTTATACAGATATCGATCTATTGTCAACTGTTTTCTCTTATACTACACATCCTTTGGTGACAGTTCAGCCGTGACGAGCGCACAACCGCCGGAAGCACGCAGAATATCAGGTTCCATGAAATACTCGCTTTCGCTCCATTGAACACTTTTTGCGGTTGACAGATTGTATTATATGTATTACAATTAATAATACATAACAGTAGCCATAAATGGCGGACAGGAGGGTTTTATATGAAACATGGAAAGGCAAATTTCCACAAAGGAAGGGTATGGCAGAAGCTTACAGCATTGCTGTTAGCTGTTTTTATTGCTGCAACTTCGGTTGGCGGACAGGCAGCGCAGGCGGCACAGCTTACTAATGATGGAAGCCCATGGGTAGACTATGATCTGCAGCAGAATCTGTCACAGAGTGTGACACCAGATCCGAGAGATGATTTTTATCTGTATGTTAACCATGACTGGCTCACCAATGCCAAGATCCCAGAAGGAATGTCATCTGCAAATTCTTTTCAGGAAATTGAAGACGAGACCGTGAAAAATGCAAAGGCTATTTTAAAGGATAAAACACTGAAAGGCCATGACGCAAAACTGATTCAGACACTGAATGATGAATTCCTTAACTGGAAAGTGCGCGATAAGGCTGGAATTAAGCCGTTAAAACCGACGGTTAAGGCAATCAAAAAGATTTCCTCGATGAAAGAGCTTTCTGACTTTATCTGTAATTTCGGAGATCTGACCTTTGGCGTTCCAACCTTTATTAATTTTGGAAATGATTCCGGCATCAGTGACTCTTCTTCGTATGTAACGTATGTTTCAGGTGATGGATTAATACTGGGAGATGCCGCAGAATATACAAAGCGCACGGAGCTGGGCGACCGTTACTACAAAGCATACCGGAAGGAAGCAGTTACCATGCTGAAACGCCTCGGTTATTCTTCTAAGGAAGCAGGTAAGATGTTCGACCGCGTTATCACATTTGAGGGCAAGCTCGCCAAAGTATCCTATACTTCTGATGACATGATGAGCCCGGATTATATCCAGAAAATTAACAATATAATGAAGAAGGATAAAACCGAGAAGCTGATGAAGAATTTTCCGTTAAAGCGTTATTTGAAGGCAAGCGGATATGGAAACTCAAAACAGTACTGTATACAGAATCCGGCATATTTAAAGCAGCTGGATAAGCTATATACTAAGAAAAACCTGAACGTAATAAAAGAGTATATGCTGGTTCATTATGTACTGGGAATGACAAGTATGTTAGATCGTAAAGCATTTGACCTGAATATTCAGACAGCAAATGCGATCAGTGGTTCCAGTGGCAAGCTGAGTGACAAAGAGTATGCGTATTATACTGTAAGTTCCATGCTTTCGGTTCCGATGCAGAAAGTGTATCTGAAAAAATATAATGCATCAGAGAAAAAAGAAAAGATTACACAGATATGCCAAAAGGTAATTGACAATTATCGTCAGATGCTTTCAAAGGCAACATGGCTTTCTGAACAGACCAGGCAGAAGGCTGTTGAAAAACTTGATGCAATCAAGATCAATGCGGTATATCCGGAACAGTGGGAAGATTATTCCAAGCTGAAGCTGGACGGAAAATCCTATTTTGAATGCAGTAAGGCAATTATCTATTACGAGGTGAAAAAAAATCAGGCCTGTACAAATCAAAAGGTAGACAAAAACCAGTGGCTCATGAATACATTAGAATCAAATGCATATTATAATCCATCGGATAACTCCATTAATATCCTGCTGGGTGTTCTTGGCGGAGATATTTATCGTGACGATATGTCAAATGAGGAATTATATGCTGGTATCGGAAGCATTATCGGACACGAGATTTCACATGCGTTTGATACAAGCGGTTCCCAGTACGATGCAAAGGGAGACCTCGCAGACTGGTGGACGAAGGAGGATCGCGAAGCCTTTGAAAAGAGAGCGGATAAGCTGATTGCATATTATGATAAGATTGTTGCATTTAATGGACAACATGTCAGCGGAGCAAATGTGCAGGGCGAGGCAATTGCAGATATCACAGCAATGCAGTGCATTCTTGGCATTGCCGCAGCCGATAGTAAGTTTGATTACGATAAGTTTTTTAAGCAATACGCAAAGTTATGGAAACGGGTTAATACACCCGAGTTGGAGTATTTCTGCTTAATGCAGGATACGCATCCACTTCATTATCTCAGAACCAATGTTACTGTACAACAGTTTGATGAGTTCTATGATACTTATCAGGTACAGAAGGGGGATAAAATGTATCTGGCACCGGAGGATCGTATAACGGTTTGGTAATCCGCCATACTGTGAAGAAAAAGGACAATCCCTTTTGATCAAGGGGTTGTCCTTTTGGGTTGCGGCATTGCAATCCCTTCCACTCTATGTTAGAATACCCATGCAGCTTTTTTACAATCCGAGTTCGAGACCTTCCTCGGAGAATCTGGCAAAGAGAATGGATCTGATTCTTCTCACAGATTCG
Source organism: Clostridiales bacterium (assembly GCA_029007845.1). Lineage (GTDB taxonomy): Bacteria > Bacillota > Clostridia > Lachnospirales > Lachnospiraceae > SUG1228. Next base: position 15,351 of record JAQXIP010000066.1, on the reverse strand, counting down.
CATCAAAACTAAAGGAGAATTTCATAATGAAAAACAAAAAAGTATTATTTCTAACCCAGGCAGCAATGATTGCTGCTCTCTACGTTGTGCTCACCTTTATTGCCAACGCATTTGGTCTTGCAAGCGGCGTCATTCAGGTTCGTCTGTCCGAGATGCTGACTATACTGCCCTTCTTTACCCCCGCAGCCATCCCCGGCCTTACCATCGGATGTTTCCTCAGTAATCTATTGACCGGATGTGCCCCATTAGACATTGTATTTGGCACAATTGCCACACTGATCGGTGCCGTCCTGGCCTATGTTGTACGAAAATATCCTATACTCGTTCCAATTCCTAATATTGTAGCCAATACAATCATCGTTCCATGGGTGCTTCGCGTAGCTTATGATGTACCAGACGCGATCCCTTACCTTATGTTCACTGTAGGTGCCGGTGAAGTCCTATCCGGCGGGATTCTTGGAATGATTCTGTTAATGGTATTGAAAAAATATCAGAACGTTCTTTTTAAGGAAGACTCTTGACAGTCAAATCTGAAATCAGTATAATAAATCCTACCAAAATGGTGGAGAATAAAAACGGATACCTTCGGGTGTCCGTTTTCTGTATGTGCAAAAAGCGGAGGAGAAAAATGTCAGATCAAACAAGTATTGTAAAAGAAATAATGGATTTAAAAAAGAAACAGGATGCAGTGATTTTGGCACATTACTATGTAGGAAACGATGTGCAGGAAATCGCTGACTATGTAGGTGACTCCTATTTTCTTGCGAAAAAATCGACCGAATTAAGTCATAACGTCATTATTTTCTGCGGTGTAAAATTCATGGGAGAAAGTGCAAAAATATTAAATCCGCAAAAAAAGGTCTATATGGCCAATGAAAATGCCGAATGCAGCATGGCACACATGGTTGATCCGGATTACGTCAAAAGTATCAAGGAAACATACCCGGATCTTGCCACAGTTTGTTATGTGAATTCAACCACGAAAATAAAGGCTATGTCAGATGTTTGTGTCACTTCATCAAATGCGGTTTCCATCGTTCGAAAACTCCCGAATCAGCACATTTTATTCATCCCGGATAAGAATCTGGCTCATTTTATTGCAAAACAGGTGCCGGAAAAGGAATTTATATTCAACGAGGGCTTTTGCCATGTACATAACAGCATACAGAAAAGTGAGCTTCTGGAGGCAAAGAAACAATATCCGAATGCACTGTGTCTTGCACATCCGGAGTGTACGGGAGATCTGCTTGATGAATGCGACTTTGTCGGAAGCACATCACAAATTATTGATTATGCAACCGGAAGTGATGCAAAAGAATTCTTGATCTGTACAGAAGTTGGAGTGTTCTATGAGTTAAAAAAGAAAAACCCGGATAAGCTGTTTCATGCAGTTTCCGTAAAACAGACCTGCGGAAATATGAAGAAAAACACGTTAGAAGGGGTATTAAACGCCTTGCAGGGTGTGCATAAGGAAGTAGTTGTAGAGAAAGAATACGAGCCGCTGGCACGGAAAGCACTGGATCAGATGCTGTATTATGCTGTGCGATAAAATTTTATGATGTGAGTGTCAAAAGTACTTTTGACACTCACTGATAGGGAGGAGGCCGCCTGGTGTTACCCAGACGGCCTTGTGCTATGAAACAAATATATGAAAAAATGAAAAGTAGTAAACATGTTTGCTGTTTACAGATATTATGATACTAAGAAATTGTGAAAAATATGTGTACATTTTGTGAGAATTGTAAGAAACCCATTTTCGGCGTCTGTGCGCTCGTCACGGCTGAACTGTTACCAGAGAAGGATTTGACAAGCATGATATACTAGATTACATAAAGTAGGATTGCGGGAGCTGCTTTGCAACGGAGCAATTCGGGATATCATTTAAGTAAAGTATACGTAGATGGCGTACGGATGGAGTGAGGATGAAATGACAGAGCAGGGAAGAATACATGTTTATTATGGTGATGGAAAAGGAAAAACAACAGCAGCTATGGGGCTTGCAATCCGTGGGGCAGGAGCCGGCAAGAAGGTGCTGATTGCCCAGTTCATGAAAGACAGCCGTACTTCGGAACGGCAGATTCTGAAAGAAATTCCTGGGATTACCCTCTGCCCGGTTCCTGATCAGGTAAAATTCAGTTTTCAGATGACGGAGAAGGAACGGTTTAAACAGCTTCAGGATAATGAGCGGCAGTTTATCACCATTGGAGAAAAAGTAAAAGAAGAAACGTACCATATGGTTATTTTAGATGAGGTGCTTTATGCATTGAAAAACCAGTTGTTATCAGAACTGACACTGAACGATTTCTTAGAGCAGAAACCAGAGGAGATGGAGGTTGTCCTGACAGGAAATTATCTGCCAGAGTTCGTAGAACAAAAGGCGGATTATATTACGGAGATGAAAAAGATCAGGCACCCCTTTGACAAAGGGGTGCCTGCACGGAGAGGCATTGAAGTATAGCCTTACGGAAGGCTTTTTTCAACGGTTAATCCCTAATTCTACAAAAAAGGCACCATATAGACCGGAATGCAGAAAACATCCTGATCCTTACTCATATCCTTCGTATAAACCAGATATCGTTTCCAGATTCGATCCGAAAATTTCTCGGCAAAAACATCCAACGACCTATGCGTCTTATAACCTGATGATTTTACCTCCAACGGAACTATTTTGTTCTTTTTCGCCAATATAAAATCAATCTCATAATTATGTTTCGACTTTTCATTCATAATGGTATGGTAGAACAACCCATTACCACCAGACACCAGACATTGTGCCACTGCATTTTCATACAAATATCCGAGATTCACACTTAACTTATCACTAAGGAGTTTCTGATATAACTCGTTTTCTGTAAAATCTTTATCTTTAAACATAAGTGTTACAAATAAACCTGTATCACTTAGGAATAACTTATATCGTGACAAGTCCTTTGTATTAGACATACCTGCATTTGGATCATTTACATTGTATGAAACCAAAACCGTCTTAGAATCTTTTAGCTCCGCAATAAACTCCAATATTTTATCTGTTTTTTCTCCATCGAGTACGGCACTTGCCTGAAATCTGGACGCATTCTTATTTAACTGTGCCGGAATCGCATCGAACAGCATCGATAATCGTCCCGTTGGATCGATTTTCGCAAAATCAGCCTCATACAGATTTAGAATGTCCCGTTTCACTTCATCAACTTTTCTAAAGTTATTCGTCTCAATATAAGCTGCAACTGCCTGGGGCATTCCACCTACAAGCATATACAACCTGAATTGTCTTAACTGCTTCCGGTTCATTGCATCACCCAGACCCTGATTCATTTCAAAGCATTTTTTTAGAAGGGGAAATGTTGTTTCGTCTCCAACCGCCCACAAAAATTCTTCATAATCCATAGGATACATACTGATTTTTCTTTCTTCACTTGGAATCAGAATATCCTTCACATTCTTCTTTATGGAAATTAATGATCCGGTTTCTATATAATCATATCTGTGATCCTCAACTAATGCCTTAATAGCCTGACGAGCCATAGGACAAAGCTGTACCTCATCAAATATGATAACTGACTTTCGTTCCTGTAAATCCACCTTATATTGCAGCTGCAGCTGCAAAAACAAATAGTTTAAATCAAATACATCTTCAAAAAGACTTCGGATCTCTTTTGAGACCTTTGCAAAATCAATTAATATATAGCTTTCATATTCATTTTTAGCAAATTCCTCAACTACGGTTGACTTACCAATACGGCGGGCACCTTCAATCAAGAGCGCCGTTCTTCCATCTGAATCCCGCTTCCACTCGAGCATCTTATTATATATTTTACGTTTAAACATCAAGGCTGCCTCTTTCCGCTTTTTTTTCTATGCTTATTTTGCACGTTTCCGCATTTTTTATACATTAACATTATCACGTTTCCGCATTTTTTTCAAGCAGCCTTGACATCGTCACTTCCCCAGTCGTAACAGTTCAGCCATGACGAGCGCACAGCCGCCGAAAGCACGGCTGAACTGTTACCCCCAGTCTGCCAGCCTATCTATTTTTTATAAGATTTGGCAGCAAGCTTCAAACCACTGTACTGATCCTCGTATTCCCGCACATGATCTTTAAAGTCCTTGTCTGATTTCAAAAAATATGCGCTTGTCCTTGCCATGTCATCCCATGTCACATCCATGTTGTACCAGTTTCTTCCGATTTTTACCAGATTCCAGGCGTGAGGTCCCCCCTGTCCGGTTCCGGTTACATATTTGCACGGAATATCCATTTCCTGCATAATCCGCTGAAAGGACAACGCATAGCCATTGCATACACTTTTTCCTTTTATCAGGGCATTATAGGCTCCGTCATAGTTTGCAGTATAAGTAATCTTATTTTTCAGATAATCATGTGTCAGCTTGATTTTCTGATATGTTGTCTTGTTCTTATACTTTTTCGCCAGTTTTTTCGCTTCTGCGTCGACCTTTTTGTCCTGTGCCTTCGTCGTGTAATATCCGAACATAAATGAAATACAGTAGTAATCTCCATAGGTCATATAACCCAGTCCCCTGCTGTAAGCATTTCCAGCCACATACTCATCATAAGTCCGGATCATTCCACCGATCTCCCCATAGATCTTTGTCTTCTGTTTTTCGGTGCCATTAAGGAATGTATCCACCCATTCCTTGTAATCACTCTTTGCGTCATCATAATAATACGTCATTTGTTTCTCATGATTTTTCATCCGTTTGACCAGATCTTTTTTCATAGCCGCATTATTCTCAACAAGAATCACGCCCTGGGATTCCAGATAAGCCAGATCTCGTCTTTTTTGCTCCGACTCTCTCTCTGTCCCCTGTCCGTCCACTTCAGCCGCATATACGGTTAACGTCTGCGGAGCTCCCTTTAATGCACTTGTGCCCGGCAGGGAAAACACTCCAGACAGCGACAGCACAAGAGCTAACGTAAAGGCTCCTGCTTTCATTCCAAATCGTCTCATCAATTCTGTCACTTCCTTTTTCACACAAATAAACTCTTTTGACCCTGGGATGCCTACGAATTGCTACGCACTTCGTGCTCTCGCAATTCTAATCATCATTTTATCAGAAAGGATTTTTTTACACAATAACTTTCAGAACTGTATAATCCCGTCTTTGACAGTTTGAGATTTTTTATAATTCGTTGACAATGTGTATCTGACTTTGTACAATAAAATATGCAGTAGAAAAGAACTTTTACGAAAGTTGCTAATATATATGTATGATAACGAAAGGTGTTTAATATTTGATGAATCTGGAAATTTAGGTGCTTCTGGAAGATATTTTGTTATTTCATGTATTGATACTAAAAGTGCGAAATATTTTACTTGCGTATTTTAAAATTATATGGTAATATAATATCGCATTGCGAATAGACTGTTTTAGGGGTATGTAAACCCATATCAGTGTGTGAAAGTATTAAACATGAGCTGCCCGTAAGGTAGCCGCTGGTATGGTAGTACCCCTTTTCTATTGTGTTAATTGTTTGGTTATAGGAAATTTAGCCCAATTATATATAACCCATTTCAAAATAATATGATGAAGCAGGTTTTATGCGACCTGCAATGTATTTTTTATATATTCAACTTATATATTCAACTGTCAAACTCCCGGCTTTATTTGTACGCTAAGAAAAACAATATTTTCCATAACAATCAATTGAAACCACGTGAAAAAGATTGTATAATATAAAAGATGGTGAAATTTTTAACAACGAGAGAATAAATTACAAATAAAGGAGGATACCAATGTTAGAAAAAGACGCTACCCTTGGAAATGTAAAACACGCCGTACTCCTGAAAGTTGCTGAACTGGCTTTCAAAGGAGAACTGGATGAAAAAGAAGATCAGATTCCTTATGAAATCATTCCTGGCCCGAAGGCTCAGTTCCGTTGCTGTATCTACCGTGAACGGGAAATCATCCGTGAACGTGTACGGCTTGCAAAAGGGTTAGAGCCTGGAACTGGTAATCCTTGTAAGAATACAGTACAAGTTATCCCTGCTGCCTGTGAGGGATGTCCGATTACCCGTTTTGTCGTAACCGACAACTGCCAGAAATGTATGATGAAAGAATGCCAGCAGGCATGTAATTTTGGTGCAATCTCCATGCTGGCAACCCGTGCCCATATCGATCCGGACAAATGCCGTGAATGTGGCAAGTGCCATGAAGCATGTCCATACAATGCCATTGCTGATCTGATGCGTCCATGTAAGAGAAGCTGTCCGGTAGGCGCAATCTCCCAGGATCCAAATGGCATCGTAGAAATCGATGAGAAAAAATGTATCCGCTGTGGTGCATGTATCGCAGACTGCCCATTCGGTGCAATCTCCGATAACACCCATATGGTAGAAGTGATTGATTTCATCCGCGAAGGAAAACGTCCGGTTTATGCCATGGTTGCCCCAGCCGTAGAAGGTCAGTTTGGAAGCGATGTTACGATGGCAAAACTTCGTGCCGGATTTAAAAAATTAGGATTTGCTGACATGATTGAAGTATCTTTAGGCGGCGATCTGGTTGCAGCCTCCGAAGCAGAGGAATGGGCAGAAGCTTACCGCGAAGGCAAAAAGATGACTACATCCTGCTGTCCTGCTTTCGTTAACATGATTAAAAAGCATTTTCCGGAATTACTTGACAATATGTCCACTACCATCTCACCGATGGCATCCATCGCACGTCTGATCCGCAGTGAGCATCCGGATGCAGTAACCGTATTCTTCGGTCCATGTATTGCTAAGAAGAGCGAAGTTGCGAAAAATAAGGGCAAGGACAACGCAGACTTTGCATTAACCTTTGAAGAGTTCAATGCCATGATTGAATCCCAGAACATCAATCTTGCTGAACTTGAAGAAGTCGGAGATGTTCAGCAGGGAAGTATCTTCGGAAAACATTTTGCGAATGCCGGTGGCGTTACCGAGGCAGTGCTCCAGTCCTTAAAAGAAAAGGATGAATTCACAAACATTAAAGTAAAACAGTGTAACGGTGCTGCTGAGTGTAAGAAAGCCCTTATGCTTCTGAAGGTCGGAAAACTGCCGGAAGACTTTATCGAGGGTATGAGCTGCGAAGGCGGCTGTGTCAATGGTCCTGGAAGTGTCCGCAAAGAGAATCTTGCAAAACGTGACCGTGCAAAACTCCTCGGCCAGGCAGATGACCGTGAAATCTATCCAAACATTGAGACATATGTAAAGAAAGAATTCTCCATGCACCGTAAGTAGGAACTTACGAAAAACTTATTTATAAATGTTGACATCTTATCTCCTTTCTAATAAGATATTAGTAATCATTATTAGAAAGGAGATTTTTATGCCTGCGACAAAACGAAGCAAACAGCGTGATTGCATTCTCAGCTATCTTACCAGTGTTCGCTCACACCCTACCGCAGACCAGATCTACCAGGAAGTCCAGAAAATGATCCCGAATATCAGTCTTGGCACCGTCTACCGCAATCTGAATCTACTGGCAGGGGAAGGAACCATTCTGCGAATCTCCTGTGGGGATGGTGTGGATCATTTTGATGCCACTGTTACACCTCATAACCATTTTATCTGCCACTCCTGTGGATGTGTCTTAGATCTTGAGATGGACAGCATTGATCACATTAACACCATTGCAGGTGCCGGCTTTTCCGGAATGATTGAAGGTCATGTTACATATTTCTATGGCCAGTGTCCAAAATGTTGTAAAAAACAGTTGACAAACTGATCATTCTCAAGTAGAATATCAGTAATGATTACTGATTTATGAAAAGTATTCATTTACCCGGATTATCTGCATAAGATATTAGGGATGTTTACAAAATAAAATCAATATAAAAATTTAGAAAAGGAGATTGAAGAATGAAAAAATTTGTATGTAGTGTATGCGGTTATGTTTATGAAGGAGAAGCTGCTCCAGAACAGTGCCCGGTATGTAAGGCTCCAGCAGACAAATTCATCGAGCAGGGTGAAGGCTTAACATGGGCTTCTGAACATGTAGTAGGTGTTGCACAGGGCGTAAGTGAAGACATCATCGAAGATCTTCGTGCAAACTTCCAGGGTGAGTGCTCAGAAGTTGGTATGTATCTGGCTATGGCAAGAGTTGCTCACAGAGAAGGATATCCGGAGATCGGACTTTACTACGAGAAAGCTGCTTACGAAGAAGCTGAGCATGCTGCAAAATTCGCTGAACTGTTAGGTGAAGTAGTTACCGACAGCACAAAGAAAAACCTTCAGATGCGTGTTGAAGCAGAGAACGGTGCTACTGCTGGTAAGACTGATCTTGCTAAGAGAGCAAAGGCTGCTAACCTTGACGCAATCCATGATACCGTTCATGAGATGGCCAGAGATGAGGCTAGACATGGTAAGGCATTTGAAGGTCTGTTAAAGAGATACTTTGGCTAATTCGTAAAAAACCGGGTATGTTGAACGAATTCAACATACCCTTTTTTTGTTTACTTGTAACAGTTTAGCCGTGGCGAGCGCACAGCCGCCGGAAGCATGCAGAATATCAGGTACCATGAAATATCCCTTTGAACACGTCGGCACTTGGTTTTGCGTTTTTTGCAAAACCTTAGTACCGTTACGTATTCAATAGAGCGAAAGCGGGTATTTCATGGTACCTGATATTCGGCTTGCTTCCGGCGGCTGTGGGTTCGGCACGGCTGAACTGTTACCAAGTGTTGTGAATTATGTCTAAAAAAGATTGTACTGTCTCCTGTTTTTTGGTATAATTATAAAAGAAATTATTTTGTTCGTAACAAATGATAATTGGGGGAGGCTTTCTATGTATTACAACTCATATGTGTATAACTTTATTAACCAGCTTGTACAGAATCTGCCAGAACAGACCGACCACTACCTCTTTATCAAACATTATAATAATGTTCCACTTACCGAAGATAGTCTGGCTCAGTCTATTCCAAAACAGTCCGGTATTCTCTTATTGTGCCACGAATTTAACAGTTCCCAGATGCAGAGTGCTTACGAACCTTTTCTCATCTGGATCCGGAATCTGTATTTTTCCTTTTACCAGAGTATGACCCCGGAAGATTTTATTGATGCCTGCCAGGTCTATCCACTGCATAAATCCATTTTCGTTTCCTATCTGAAGAACGAACACTGTGAACGCGATGAGGATATTATCCTGCACGAAATGGACTACGAACGTCATCGGATGGACCAGTCGATTCTATCGGTTATGGCCTATCTGTCAAAAGACCACCCGGTTATTCTGTTTCTTCAAAATGCCCATTGTGCGCAGAAATCAACCTTTGATTTCTTACATGCACTTGTGCAGCAGGAACCGGTTAAGAACCTTGGATGCATTGTAAGTTTCAATGAAGTGAGCCAGACGGTGCCTTATGCGGCAGAAGCCTGGAAGTCTTTAATCGGCCAGGTGGAAAAGAAGCATCACCTAATTGACTGGGGAACGACCGAACAGCACCAGAAGATTACACCAAATATCGAATTTTCCCCGCAGCCGCTTTCCTTTCCATCCTACCTTTCCATGATTCATAATATGGTACAGACTTTGGCAATTGAACAGGCAAATTATTACCTTGGCATATTATACCATAAACTGGAGGTGGAACGTTCTTTTGTCATACAGGAACAAAAAGAGCAGATTCTTTACCTATATTCCCTGACAACGCTATATATGGGGGATTATTCCAAGGCTCTGCTGCTTTTAGAGCAGTTAAAAGAACTTCTGAATCCGGCTGTCAATCCGGTTATGTACTTTGAAACCATTTACCTGTCCGGTATTGCCCACATTCATAACGGCTTATACGATCTGGGTATCAAAAAATCAAAAGAATGCCTTGCCCATGTGCCGAAGCAGAACGAAGCTTATTACATATTCAAGTCCCATTTATTGGAATATACCGCCATGTTCAAGGGCTGGGGCACTATTTTCCTGCAAAAGCTTCCGATCGAAAACAGCGAAACCGTATGTAGGGAAGCACAGGAATATCATTATCTGAATCATCTTGCACATATTTACACATTTGCTTATGGAAATACGGATGAATCGGAGCTGTCCTATTTACAAAAAGGGGTAGATCTGTCCCTTCAGCTTGACAACCTGTCTTTTACACTGGAAATCTATAAAAAACACATCCTGGTAGTGTCCTCCTTTGGACATTATGACCAGGTAGAACAATACTATAAAAAATGCATTGATTTATTAACACAACTTAATAATCCGATTGAGCAGGCTAATACGTATGCTGGTCTTGGCTATAACAGCACTGTGTCAGGAGACTTTGAAAAAGCGAACGATTATTACAACAAAGCCATCGAGATCTATTACCAGCTGTCTTCCTTAGATCCGATTAGCGAAATGCTGTATAATAAGTGTATTAATGCTCTTCTTGCAATGGATTATGAGCATGCTGCCATGTATGCCACAAAGTGTATTGAGATTCTGGACAAAACAAAGGTCTTCAAGCCCCGTGTCTGCAACAAGGCAAAATTATATGGACTGGCTGCGTTATCGTATATCCGACTCAACTCCGAATATAACTGCTCCTTATGTCTCTCATCTTTAAAACGGCATGTCAGCCATCTTCTGGATTGTACCGATGAGCAAAAGTTTTACTTATGGGATGATGACCTGTTTTTGTACTATTATGTAACCGGATTATTAAATAAAAAGTCAAAGGATTATGATTATGCCCAGAGCGATTTTGACCATGCCTACTTGCATATGATGCGTTCAAAAGGCAATCTGTTCTTCAGCTACCACCAGTTTGCCATCGAACAGGCCAGTCTGTACCGGCTTATGGGAAAGGAACAGGAAGCCGTAGATCTGTTAGAGGACTGCCTGGTATATGCAAAGGAAAACAACCTCAAAATACAATATGCCCTTACAAAAAACGCATTAGATAATGTGCCTTTTGAGCATCTGGAATATCATCTTATTATGGACAAGGTTACAATTGAGATGATTGATGAATTAACGAATCAGATCGCTTCAAAACGGGAACTGTCACGGACAGAAAAACACATCGATTTTCTGTCCACCTGCCAGGACATGATCAGCCAGGATCAGAATAAACAGTCTTTAATCCAGACAACCATAAGACATATCCAGAACCATTTCCTGCTCGATCAGGTGATTCTTTTAACGAATAATGACGGTCATCTTACGCCATTTTACTATGCGGACGAAGTCTCATTAACAGAGGAACAGATTGAGCGGATTACTGCCAGACTATCCTATTATCCGAACGGATTTGTCGTATCAAGAACGGAAAAACGGTTTGAAGAGTTCGCTGACATTATAAGCATATTCGGGATAAACAATGTTTCATCCTTTATCTGTATCCCAATCATTATCCAGAGTACCATCCGGAACATCTTAGTTGGCTATATGGCTATAAACGATAATTTTACAGCAGACTGCTCGCCGCTCACAGAAGGGGAACTGAAAATATTACGTTTTTCCTTTAAGCAATTAACAGACTCGATTGACCGTATTGACTTTAACCAGAAAATACTGGAATACAACAACGAGCTGCAGGCAATGAATAACCGGCTGCACCAAAGCGCCGTTACCGATATTTTAACGAATCTTTTGAACCGGCAGGGATTTTTGAAGCTGGTAGAGAACAACAGCTACCTTACACAGAACAACCACAAGTTGAATGATCTGACTGTTCTTTATATTGACCTTGACAGCTTCAAGTATTATAACGACACCTTCGGCCACGCAGTAGGAGATCTGATTCTGGTTAATTTTGCGAATATTCTAAAGAAAATTGCACAAGACAGGCATTTTGCCGTGCGGTACGGCGGAGATGAATTCCTTCTGGTACTGCAGAATACCTCTATCGAACTGGCCAAAGAAGCGGCTCAGTCTATCTATAAGGAACTAGAACAACAGAATTATTTTATCGACCAGATCCCGCATGCGGGAGACTGCATACCAGAGATTCCAAAGGAGCATTACATTTCCTGTTCCATTGGAATTGCCTGCACCGATTATGAACACGGCTGCGGCATCAATGAGACGTTAAAACATGCAGATGAAGCCCTTTATTATGTAAAGAAACATACAAAACGGACTTACCGGATCTGGTCAGAACAATAACGGGTGAAACTGTCAGGCGGACGAAAATTAGAAGTTCATATGTACATCCTGCTTCTTCTTTTCGTCTGTCTCTTTAAAGAATTCCAGTTTCCCGCATCCAATCAGTCCTGCAATGATGCTGGCTGGAAAAGCAACGACCTTCTGGTTATAAAGGGCAATGTTGGAGTTCAAGGTTCTCTTTGCTGCACTCAGATGTTCATTCGTGACAGCAATCTGCTCCTGAAGTTCTTTAAACAGCTGGTTTGAGTAGAGCTGTGGATATGCCTCTGCCACCAGCTTCAGGCTTTCTATGGCCTTTTCCTGATTCTCCATCACGGCCTTCGTCTGCTGTAAACTCATACCAGACCGGGCCTCAATTAACTGCACAAGCACATCTTTTTCATGGCTGGCGTAGCCCTTTGCCACATTCAAGGATTCCGTCAGGATATCATATCTCTTGATTAATGCAATATCGATTCCTGATTTTGCCTCCTCTACTTTAACCTCCATCATTTTAATCCGGTTCCTGGTTGCGATTCCCCATCCAATCACCAAAACTGCCAGAATAACCAGTATCACAAGTGGCACTACGTTAGATCCCATACTACTGTATCTCCTTTCTTCATAGGTTCGTGAAATTATTTCTGATGTTACCATTAATCGTATCTTCCAGAAGATCTGCCATCCCAAGCATTTCTCCTGCCTCTTTCTTTACTTCCTCTATATACCGGAGCTCCTGTTCCGGACTGTAGAGCCGCTTTTGAAATAGAATCCTGCCTGTCTTCAATGTGATAATCATATCGTCTCCATCGACATATACACCGACCTGCCCAAAACGATTCTTCATTTCCAGAAGCTGTTCCATGACATACGGACTCAGCACGAAGAATGCCGACTGCTCGTCTGTGACATAGACATCAAAATTATCATTAAACAGAATACTTTCTGTCTCAATTTTCATCTCTGTTTTTTGTCTGGCAAGATATCCAGCCGTCGTTTCCTTTCTAATTACCGGCGTCATCTTTGTAGCAAAGATCCGCACGGCTCCGGATATCCCTGTCCGGTAATGTGCCGTATATGCCTGCCCCCGGTATATGGAAATATTTTCTGTATGCCCCTTGCTGTTTTCACGTACATGATATAGGTCAACATTCGAGAAGGAATATGCTCTCCCCTCTCTCTGGTAATGAATGATTCCATGTTCTTTATCCATATCAAAAGACGGAACAAGACCGCAACGGTACAGCCCGGTAGCATCCATACTCTTCTCCCGGATAAACTGCGCCCCCGGAATGATCTGATTGATTGCCGGCTTCACCACTTTTTCATCATATTCCTGTTCTTTCTCTTTTCGATAATCCAACCATTTCTTCAAAAAGTAAAGAAATACAAAAAGAAAAATCACAGGGCCTATAAATTTCGGCAGCACAGCCAGATTAAAAAGAAGAGGCGTACTGGTCTGCGTCCACTCGCTGCCTGTCATTTCAATTCCGTAACGGTTCAAATAGCTGCTTATAACAATCATAAATCCAATGGGGAACAGCGCAGACAGTACCGTAAACACTAAAAAAAATTTATATTTCTTTCGTTTCATCCTGATCTCCAATTCCTTTTTCCCGGATAGAAAGACGCTCCCGGATATACTGTTCCAGCATCTTCGTTGTCCCATCAAGCCCTAATTTGCTGCAATTTATGCACACATCATAGTTTCGGGAATCGCCCCATTTTTCCGAACAGAAATAATTATGGTATTCCTTTCTCTTCCAGTTCTGGCGCTTGATCTGCACCTGGGCATCCTCTTTCGTAAGTCCCTCTGTAGTCATCACCCGCTCCAGTTTGTAGTCCATGTCTGCCATGATAAAGATCGGAATCAGGCAGTCATACTCCTTCAGTATCGTCTCCGCACAGCGTCCCACTACAACAAAGGATTCCCCTTGTTCTGCCTTGCTTTTCAAATATTCAAACTGCATATTCGCAATATTTTCCTGCGGGGAATTACTGTACCCCCTGACTTTTCTTGACAGCAGCTTATTCTTTGGAAGTTCATCGTACTTCTCAAGCTTACTTACATTAATTCCCTTCTGTGCTGCAATCTCTTTCAAAAGATTATAGTCATAGAGCGGAAGTCCAAATATTTTAGCAAGTTTTTCCGCGACAACATGACCTCCGCTGGCATATTCCCGGCTTACGGAAATGATGAGTTGTTCTGACATTCAAAGCCCCCCTTATAAATATCTAACAAAAATGCAAATCATGGAAATGAATAACACAATAATGGTTGCCGGAACGACTTTCTTACAATACTGCCCCCAGCTGATTGGGTGGCCTTCTTTAGCCGCTACGGACGTACCTACTACATTCGCCGAAGCCCCAATCGGTGTTGCACTTCCACCAATGTCCGTTCCCATGGATAATGCCCAAGCCAGCACCGCAAGACTGGTATTATGGGTAACCGCCAGCTTCTTGATAACCGGAATCATCGTAGCTGCAAACGGAATATTGTCCACAAATGCACTGGCAATGGCGGAAACCCAGATAATAATGGCAATCATCAGCTTTTCATTTCCACCGCTTACTTTACCAATAAATGCAGCTACTACCTCTAATATCCCCGTCTCTTCCAGACCACCAACTACGACAAACAGTCCAAGGAAGACTATCAGGGTCTTATAATCAATCTTCTTTAGAATCTCCGGGATATGCTTTCCTGCGCACACAAGTGTTACAAGCGCAATCACTGTGCCAATCAGCGCAACCGTAAATCCGGTCTGTTCATGGGTAACAAGCAGTACAACCGCACAGAGAAAAATAATACAGCTTACCGTAAATCCTTTTTTATCGGTTATGACTTTCTTTGGATCCGGATAATCCCCTTCCTTTAGTTCCGCTTTTATCTCTGTACGAAGCTCTTTGCGAAAAGAAAAATAAAAGTACGCAATTACTACAATAAGGGAAAGTCCGGCAATCACCCCGGTATTCGATATAAAATCACCGAACGAATATCCAAGGGAAGTACCTATAATAATATTTGGCGGATCCCCGCACATCGTAGCCGAGCCTCCCAGATTCGCACAAAAAATCTCCGAAAGGATCATCGGTACCGGGTTAAACTTTAACAGCTGTGCCAGTTCTACCGTCACCGCCGCAAGAAACAAAATTACAGTAATGCTGTCGATGAACATGGCAAGCACTGCAGACATAATCATAAATGTAAGATAGATCGGTATCGTCTGGTAGTGCACCATCTGTGCAATCCGCATGCAGAGCCAACGGAAAAATCCGGCTCTTGCCATTCCTTCTACC
>JAQXIP010000065.1 GCA_029007845.1 Clostridiales bacterium | reverse complement strand
GAATATCAGGTACCATGAAATACCCGCTTTCGCTCCATTGAACACGTAGCGGTACTAAGGTTTTGCAAAAAACGCAAAACCAAGTGCCGACGTGTTCAAAGGGATATTTCATGGTACCTGATATTCGGCGTGCTTCCGGCGGCTGTGCGCTCGTCACGGCTGAACTGTTATCTAAAAAAGCTTGTATTCTTATCGGATTTTAGATAAGATGGTAGCAAAGGTTTTAATGAGGAGAGCATGATATGAATCAAATAAAAAAAATAATCCGTCTGGGACAATTTGTGTCAAAAAAATTCCAGCATGATAATATAACGGCTTTTTCCGCCCAGGCAGCTTTTTTTACCCTGCTGTCTATCTTTCCATTCCTTATGTTTCTGTTAACTATGATACAGTATCTTCCTTTTACGGAAGCAACCCTGTTGACCTATGTGCATGATTTGTTTCCATCTGCGATCAGCACTTTTTTAATCTCTGCCATTACAGAGATCTACACAAAATCTACCGGAACAATTGTGTCTATCACGGCAGTTGCCGCTCTCTGGTCAAGTTCCAGGGGATTCTACGCATTATCCAGGGGATTGAACGCGGCATACGATATTGATGAGACAAGAAATTACGTTGTGCTGCGTATCTGGTCCCTCGTGTATACATTTCTTTTTGCCATCAGTTTAAACCTGATTATTGGTCTTCTGGTATTCGGAAACAGCATCTTTGCCTGGATCTCTGCCAGTTTCCCGGAATTATACCGGTTCGCCCTGCCGATTGTAGTCGGACGGGTTCTTGCGTCCTTTTTGCTTATGCTTTTTCTGTTTACCATGTTTTATACACTTATTCCAAATAGAAAAAGCCGTTTCCGCGATGAACTGCCAGGTGCGCTGGCTGCCTCCATCGGCTGGATCGGCTTCTCCTATCTGTATTCTTATTATATTGAACATTTTAGCAATCATTCCAGGATGTACGGAAGTCTGACTGCCATTGTCTTATTCATGCTCTGGCTTTATTTCTGCATGAACATGCTGCTTGCCGGTGCAGAACTTAACCACATCCGCAAGCAGTTTAAAATATGGAAATCAAAGCACCTTTGACAAAAAGGTCTTTAACCGTTCGCTCTTCGGTGCGCCAAAGAACTCCTTTGGCGTATTTTCTTCTTTTACGACACCGTCTTCAATAAACAGCACCCGGCTTGCCACCTCTTTGGCAAAGCCCATCTCATGGGTCACTACAACCATCGTCATCCCATCCCGTGCCAGTTCTTTCATTAACTCCAATACTTCACCAACCATCTCCGGGTCAAGTGCCGAGGTAGGCTCGTCAAATAACATCACATCCGGATTCATGGCAAGAGAACGGACGATGGCAATTCTCTGTTTTTGACCGCCGGATAACTGGGAGGGATAGGCATTCGCCCGTTCTTCCAGCCCGACCTTTTTAAGAAGACGCATGGCATTCTCCACTGCTTCATCATGGGATTTCCCCTGTAGTTTTTCCGGACCAATGGTTAGGTTTTTCAGTATGGTCATATGCGGAAACAGGTTAAAATGCTGGAATACCATTCCCATTTTCTGCCGGTGCTGGTTAATATTTACTTTTGGATCGGTAATATCTACCCCTTCAAAATATACTTTTCCGGAGGTCGGCACTTCTAACAGGTTTAGAGACCTTAGAAATGTAGATTTTCCGGAACCGGAAGGTCCTACGATTACCACGACTTCTCCTTTGCGGAATTCTTCGGTAATACCATCCAATGCTTTTGGCCCATTTTTATAATGCTTACACAGATTCTCCACCCGGAATAACACATCACCATTTTTAATGCTCACTGTTACGCAGCCTCCTTTCCAGCCGGTTCACCAGTTTTGAGAAAATCATGACCAGAACCAGATAGATCAACGCAATGGCAAGTAACGGGAAAAATGCATCGTATGTCCGGCTCCGGATAATATCGCCTCCCTTGGTGAGATCCTCTAAGGCTATGTAACCGGATATCGAGGTTTCTTTTAACAGAACGATAAATTCATTTCCCAGGGCAGGGAGCACATTCTTAAATGCCTGGGGCATTATAATATACCGCATCGTCTGCACATAATTAAAGCCCAGGCTCCGTCCTGCCTCAAACTGTCCATTATCAATCGACATAATTCCAGAACGCACAATCTCTGTCACATAGGCACCGGAGTTTATTCCGAATGCAATGATTGCTACCACTACTTTGCTGATATTCACACTGCCAAATAACACAAAGTAGATAATCAAAAGCTGGACAACCGTAGGGGTACCACGAATGATCGTGATATAGATCCGGCAGATCAGATCCAGAAATTTCAGTTTTCCGGTTTTATCATGAGTTGCACGGATCATCGCTACTAAGAATCCAAGGAAGATTCCAAGGAGTGCTGCAAAAAAAGTCAGCTCCAATGTCACCAGCAGCCCATTGGTAAGATAACGCCATCTTTCCCCTTCTATAAAATTCAATCGAAAATGTTCCACAAAGTAATCCATACCGGTATCTCCTTATCCTATCAGAACGAACCTTCCTTATTTCTTTACAATGACAACCTGACGGCCGGTATAATAGGACTGGCTGAAATTAATGGACTGTTTTCTCTCTTCGGTAACCGTCATTCCTGCCATGCCAATATCCGCTTTTCCACCTTGTACGGCTGAGATAATGGAATCAAAGTTCATATCTTCAATCTGAAGTTCCATGTCAAGGTAGTCTGCAATGGCCTGTGCAAAATCAGCATCTAAGCCGACAATTTTATTATCTTCATGATACTCATATGGCGGGAATTCCGCATTGGTTGCCATAACCAGTTTTCCATTTGCATGCTTCAGATCGGTCTTTGGCTCATAATTTTTCTCTTCCCCATTGATGTAATGGTTTACAATCAGTTCCAGTGTTCCATCTGCCTTCAATGCATCAATGGCACCATTTATTTTATTCAGAAGATCCTCGTTGTCTTTTGCAATGGCAACCGCATAATCCTCTTCGGTGTAGGCCGTATCCAGAGTTGTCAGTTCATCCGAGTTATCCGACACAAATGTTCTTGCCGGCTGGTCATCAATTACGACTGCATCAATTTTTCCCTGAAGCAGTGCCTGAACTGCCTCGAATCCTTTGTTATAGTGTTCCACGGATTTAATTCCCAGATCCTTATCATCGGAAATATAGATATCTCCCGTTGTTCCGGTCTGGACACCAACGGATTTCCCATTCAGGTCTTCCAATGTGGTGATTTTTTCCGTGCCTTTCTTCGCACCGTTTCCGGACCCACATGCGGCCAGGGAAAGTGCCATCACTCCTGTTAATACTAGACATAATAATTTCTTTTTCATTTTGTTTCCTCCTGCTGGTTATTTCTTTTTTTCTTAAGAAAAGACAGAATCTGTTCTGCCACATCTTCCTTTGTCAGCCCGCTGGTAGACAGACACAAGTCATACTCTCTGGCATCTCCCCATGTGCATCCGGTATAATACCGGTGAAATCTGGCACGGTTTTCATCCTTTTCTTCCATATACCGTTTTGCTTTTTTCTCATCCAGATCCATTTTTTCACACAAATTCCGGATCCGGTCCTTGTCATCTGCATGTAAAAATACAGAGAGTCTGTCCGGCTGGCCGCGCAATATTACATTGCCACATCTTCCAACAAAAATCAAATCTTTTTCTTTTGCGAGTCCCTGAATCATTTCAAACGGAAACTTACCTCTGTCCACTTCCGAATTCCCCATGGCAATGGCATACAAGAGACTGTCAACCGGCTTTTCTTCAAAAAAGGAAGCCATCTCCTCATAACAGTGCCGGTCTTTTGCCTCCTGCATCAGACGTTCTTTATCATACATGGGGATTCCAAGTTTCAAAGAAAGTGCCTCCGCCACATCATGACCGCCGCTTCCACAGGTTCGTGCAATCGTAATTACCATCCTACATCCCTCCTGATTTTTTTATCTGTTCGAAAGCTCTATAAGAAATTGGCAAAAACAGATGCGCCTGCCACGGTAAGCAGACCCGCAACTGCTATGGCAAGGCTGCTCATCGCGCCTTCCACTTCTCCCATCTCCATGGCACGAACGGTGCCGATCGCATGGGAAGCCGATCCAATCGCAATGCCTTTTGCCACCGGTTCTTCGATTTTCGCCAGTCTGCATACTGTCTTGGCAATCATATTACCAAGAACCCCGGTAATCGTAATGACTGCCACCGTAATCGTGACCATACCGCCTAATTCCTCTGATACACTCATGCCAATGGCCGTCGTAATGGACTTCGGCAGCAGGGTAACATACTGTTTATGGTTTAGTCCAAACAGGTATGCCAGCAATAGTATACTTCCAAGACTCGTCAGCACCCCTGCAATCAATCCTGCCATAATCGCTTTCCCGTTCTTACGCAGTGCCTCCGTCTGTTCATATAGTGGAACTGCCAGACAGACTGTTGCCGGAGTCAGAAGATAACTTAAATACTTCGCCCCTTCATAGTAGACGGAGTAATCCACTTTTAGGAAAAGAAGCATACCAATCACAACAAAAATGGATACCAAAAGGGGATTAAACAGGCTTAATTTCAATTTCTTTTTCAAAATCAATCCAATCTCATATCCAAATATACTGACCGCAACACCAAAAAAGACCGATTGTTCAATCATTTCTTTCATTTTTACGCTTCCTTTCCCAACGAATTACAAACTGGGCGGTTCTTCCAGCTCCCACCATAACAAAAATGGTTGTCAAAAATGTGATAACCAGTACCGGAACAAGAATCCCTCTCAGCTCCACATAGGAGTCCATCAATCCAACTGCAGCCGGAATAAACAAAAGCGGCATAATCTCAATCAGGAATTTTGCGGTATCCCTTATGGCATCCAATGGCAGAATCCGTGTTTCCAGAGCCACCAGAAGAATCACCAGTCCATAGATACTGGCAGGGACTGGCAATGGGATGATACTCCGGCACACTTCACCCAAAAATGAAATCAGAATAATGATAAAAAACTGTTTGATGTGTTTCATATGCTTGAAGAGTCCTTTCTTTCTACCGTATCTCTACAGTATTCCATTATCCCCTCTGATTCATACGACTACACTCCCTCTTTAGTCTTGTGCTGCATAGCAGACATCTCTGCCACGTACTATATTACCACCATTTTACGTTTTCGCATACCCCATTCTTCTCACCTGTTTCTTACAAACCTGCCCCGCATTCTGCCCGGATGGCAGATTTTTCGTTATTGATTTTCCCCTGACAAAAGAATGCGGTCGTTATCAAGCTGTTTTCCGGCATTTTCACGGAATTTTTCCAGAAGATCCTCAACGGTAAGTCTGGCTCGTTCTTCTCCGGATACGTCGAACACAATCTTTCCGGAATCCATCATCAGTGTCCGGTTACCAAGTTCTAATGCCTGATGCATATTGTGGGTTACCATCAGACAGGTGATGTTCCTCTCTGCCACAATCTCTTTTGTGAGTTTTAATACCTTTTCGGCAGTGGCAGGGTCAAGTGCAGCCGTATGCTCATCTAATAATAAAATCTTAGGAGTAACCATGGTCGCCATAAGAAGTGTCAATGCCTGGCGCTGCCCTCCGGATAATACCCCTACCGGCTGCTTCATCCGGTCCTCCAGCCCCATATTAAGAAGTGCCAGATGCTCACGGAATCTCTCGCGTTCCTTTTTGGAAGGACGGCTTAAATACTGGTGTTTTCCAGTAGATGCGCGAAGATAAGCTAATGCCATATTTTCCTCTATGGTCATGTGGGGTGCCGTTCCAAGAAGGGGATCCTGAAATAAATGCCCAATGGCTTTGCTACGTATATGTTCTTTCTGGAAGGTTACATCTTTTCCATCCAGAATAATTCGTCCTTCATCCACATAAAAGGCTCCTGTGATTGCATTAAACATCGTGGATTTTCCGGCGCCATTGCTGCCTACCACAGTTGCAAAATCCCCATCTTTTAATGCGAGCGTCAGTCCTGACAGGGCTTTTTTCTCATTTACCGTCCCCGGATGAAATGTTTTGCTGATTCCGTCTAACAACAGCATGTTCCCCTCCCCCTTTCTTTCGCCGGCGAATCTCTTTGTATTTATGATGCTCAAATACCAGCTTATTTTTTACATATGGAAATGCGATGGCGACTGCCACAATCAAAGCAGAGACCAGTTTTAAACACTCTGCCGGAACATTCATCCGGATTGCCAGTGCAACGATAAAACGGTACAAACAGCTTCCAAATACGGCTCCAAGCACACGCCGGAACATATTTCCTTTTCCAAACAGGGTTTCACCGATAATCAGGCTTGCCAGTGCAATGGTCACCATCCCGGTTCCAAGATTGATATCGCAGGACTTCTGGTACTGTGCGAGAAGTCCTCCGGACAATGCCGTCAATGCGCTGGATAAGCACAAACCAACGGTAATCGTAAGCTTCGGATTAATACTGGAGGCTTTGACCATAGATGGATTATCTCCTGTAGCACGAATCGACAGCCCCAGTCTGGTTCCCAGAAACAGAGTCAGTAATATGCTGATGAGAATAACAATGACGGCTGCTATTATGAGCCGGTACCAGCCTCCTGTTACAAGTACTTCATAGACCGTTTCCCCCAGATGCTCTTTGATGAATTCTTTTGCCAAAGAAAAAATGGTGTCGCATTTGAACAGATTTACATTGGAGGAGAATCCCATTACCGCTATGTTGATAGTGTATAATCCGGTATTTACGATAATCCCGGCCAGTATGGATTCTACACCCATCCGGGTCTGGAGAAATGCAGTAATGAATCCGGAGATAAGACCGGCAAGAAGCGCACCGCCAAATGCCAGGAAGGGATGCCCGGATAACGTCAGACAAGCCGCCACTGCACAGCCAAGGGTAAAGCAGCCATCTGTTGAAAGGTCAGCAATATTCAAAGTTGAAAATGAAATAAATAATGCCAGCACCACTAAGGAATAGATACAGCCTAATTCCAAGGCACTCTGCAAGATTGACAGGGTTAATATTGAACTCATACGGTCCTCACTTTCTCATTACCGTCTCAGCCCCATTACTCAAATTCTTTTGCTGTGGTAATTTCCTTTACTTCTTCACACATTTCTTTAAACATCGAATAATCCAGTCCAAGAGCCTTTGCTGTCTCCGTATTCACAGTTGCAATTCCGTTATCTAAGGTTGCCACCGGAAGATCGGCTGGTTTCTTCCCATCGGTAAGAATCTCTACTACCATCTCACCAGTCTTCTCTCCCACTTCCTCGTAGTTCACACCATAACCACAGAACGCGCCATTGAGGGCAAAGGAATCCGCACCACAATAATGTGGAATTCCGGCATTGAGAAACTTTTCATAGATTGCCAGTTCTGCTGTCATAACGGTATTATCCGTAGGGGTAAAGACTGCATCAGTCTTTTCTGCAATCAATGCTTCTGCAGCCAGACTAATCTCGTCATTCGTCGTCCCGGTTTTCTCTACTACTTCAATTCCTTTCTCCTGGCAGTACGCTTTTGCTTCCTCTACCGGCTTGGTAGAAGAATCCTGGCTTTTATCATATAGTAATCCGATTTTCTTTGTATCCGGATTGGCTGCCAGAATCAGGTTCAAAACAGCTTCTGTATTCAATGCATCGCTGACACCGGTAAGATTGGAATCTGGTGCTTCCATGTTCTCGACAAGCCCTGCCGTAACCGGATCCGATACCGCTGAGAAAACAACCGGAATCTGATTGTCTTCGGTAGCTGACTGTGCCACTACTGCAGTTGGAGTTGCAATTGGGACAATGATGTCCACCTCATCGGCCACCAGCTCTGTCATAATCTGATTCAGGGTGGACTGGTCTGCCTGCCCGTTAAAGGTGTAATCCTGATAATTAAATGTAACACCAAGCTCTTCTCCTTTTTCATCCAGTTCTTCCTGAATTGCAGTCTGGATCTGATTTAACGAAGCATCATCTACATACTGTACGATTCCAACTTTGTATGTTTTCCCGCCAGAAGGGTTTCCCGTATTCCGGGCTGTTTGCGAATTGCCGGCTCCACAGCCTGACAGACAGGAAAACATCATCACAAAACTCATTACAAATGCAAGTCTTTTTTTCATAACATAACACACTCCTATCTACAACTTTCGATTGATCTGTTTTATTCCAGACATCCTTTATAGGAAAGCACGATTCTCACCAAATGTCAAGTTTGAGGTAACAGTTCAGCCGTGACGAGCGCACAGCCGCCGGAAGCACGCAGAATATCAGGTATCATGAAATACCCGCTTTCGCTCCATTGAACACGTAGCGGTACTAAGGTTTTGCAAAAAACGCAAAACCAAGTGCCGACGTGTTCAAAGGGATATTTCATGATACCTGATATTCTGCGTGCTTTCGGCGGCTCTGCGTTCGCCACGGCTGAACTGTTACAGTTTGACTTCCCATAAAAACAAATATAATGAAATATCCTGTAATGTATGTTAAAATGATAGCAGGGTCAAAGGTTGCAACGGAGTAATTCACAGCATCAGCCGGGCTCTTCTATAATGAAATGATGTTGGGAGGATGGGGTTATATGTTAAAAAGAATTTTTTCGTGTATTAGTGAGGGATTAATGCGCACACTTCCCATTATTCTTCTTGGTTCTTTTGTACTTGTTTTAAAGAGTCTGCCGATTTCCGGATATCAGGATTTCTTAAATGAGTTTCTGGACGGATATCTGCTGGATTTTCTGTCCACTATATATTCTGCGTCCCTTGGGATCTTCGGCATTGTACTAACGGTGTCCATCGCCTACTCCTACGCCCATCATTCCCAGAACAGCCGTCTGGGTTCCTATATGGTGTCTGTCACAGCTCTGTGTTCCTATTTTATTATGATGGGAATGGATGTATTCTCGTTAGACCAGGCAGGAGGATCTTCCGTATTCGTGTCGATTCTTGCCGCAGTCATCTCTTCGGTGCTTTTTACTACCATCAGCCAGAAGCAGTCTTCCAGGCTGTTCCATAATTACCACGGCATGGAGCCGACTCTCCGGGACAGTATGTTCAGCATCCGTCCTTTTGCAGGCACCCTGCTCTTCTTCGTGCTTGCAAAATTACTGCTTATTTATCTGTTTGGCAACAAGACGATCCAGGATCTGCTTTCAGACGGAATCAGCCATCTATACAAAAATATGGGCACAAACCTGTGGTCTATGACTGTTTTTATCCTTTCTGTACATCTTCTCTGGATGTGCGGTATCCATGGAAGTAATGTCCTGCATTCTGTTTCCGATACCTTATTTGAACCAATGGTAGAAAAAAATCTGGCACAGATTGCAGCCGGTGCAGCCCCTACCCACATTTTCAGCAAAACATTTATTGACACGTTCCTGATTATGGGAGGTTGTGGTGCCAGTTTTTCGCTGATTATTGCGCTTCTGTTGTTCGGCCGGAAAAAGAATCTGAAACAGGTCGCAAAAGTCAGCCTGATTCCAGCTGTTTTTAACGTAAATGAAACACTGTTGTTCGGCATCCCGCTTGTATTCAACCCAACCTTCTTCATTCCGTTTCTTACTGTTCCGCTGGTCAACCTGATCTTAGCCTATCTGGCTACCGTGACCGGTTTTCTCCCGGTTATCTCCACCCAGGTGGAGTGGACGGTTCCGGTTTTACTAAGCGGCTATCTGGCTACCGGCTCGATTCGGGGTTCTATATTCCAGTTCCTTCTTCTGGCAATTGGTGTACTGATCTATCGTCCTTTTGTTCTCCAATATGAACGGCAGACTACGAAACAGCTTAAGGAACGCATTGGGGAACTGACTGATTATTTTAAGAAAAATGAAGCAGACGAAGAGCATCCGGTCTATCTGTATCTGTCGGATGATATGGGAAGTATTGCAAAAATGCTGGCGGATGAACTCCAGAATGCCATTGCCGATAAGGAACTCCAAATATTTTACCAGCCTCAGGTTAATGCCAGCGGAACGTGTTTTGGTGCAGAGGCTCTTCTTCGATGGAACTATCCGGATGTTGGCTTTATCTATCCGCCATTATTGATTGAACTGGCAAAAGAACGGGGGATATTGGAAGAGTTAGAGCATTTTGTCATCCATACAGCATGCCGGGATCTGAAACAGCTGAATGAAGATTTTTCCCCGGATCTGAAACTATCCATCAACATCACCGGTTCTTCTTTAAAGAATCCGAATCTGATTCCGATGCTGGAACAGGCTGTTGCGGAATATGGTGTATTAAGAAAGAATCTCTGGATTGAGGTGACAGAGCAGGATGCCATTTCCTCTTCCGGAGAAGTCACCGGGCGTCTGGATCGCCTGAATGAACTTGGATATCATCTATTGATTGATGATTTTGGGATGGGACATACCTCGTTAACTTACCTGAAATCTTCTTATTTCTGCGTAGTAAAGTTAGACGGCAGCCTGACAAAAGAATATCAGAATGTACGGTACCAGGAAATCATTTCTTCCATCACACGTCTGAGCCAGCATTTGCAATTTGATGTAATCGCAGAATATGTGGAGACCGAGGAACAGTGCAAGAAGCTTCTGGAGCTTGGATGTACGGGATTACAGGGATATCTGTACAGTAAAGCCATTCCATGGGAGAGTTTTATGGAATGGCTTCCAAAGTGGATGCCCTAGATGACTACTTACGAAAACTTCCCACACCCGAATCCTCCTGTACGCCAGGCGTTCCGTCTGATTCGGGTGTGGGAAGTTTGAGTTATTGATCTGTTTTTTTCTCTTCTGATTTGTCTTCTTTCGAATCTGTGCCCTGACTCTCATACCAGAGACACCAGCCACCGGCGCCAAATGCAATGACCGCCATGACTATAATAATGATATTCATCGACATTCAAAGGACTCCTTTCACAAACAAATTCTGATCTGTTTATGAAAGAATCGCGTTTTTCTCCATCCTGATTATGTATATAGTGGATAATTGTATCCTGATTTTCCCCTTGAAATGCCTGAATCCACATCACCACATTCCGGATATAGAATGACAAAAGAGGCAAAACCACAATCAAAAGCAGAACTTCCATAAGTCTGACTGCACTTCTTGCCACACTGCTTTTTTCCGGACGAACGAGACTGCTTAAGGTACGAAGTCCAAGATATTCTCCGGTACAAAAGTCATGGGACGAATGCAGAGAAGGTGAATCTATGATATGTAAGCTCTCTTTTGCTGCGTTTCTCTCCATAACCACGTAAGAACCGGAACTATCATCCAATGCAGCCTGCGTCCCAAAATAGGAGTCTGCTTCACTCAGATTAAAACACATCCCTGACAGGATCATCGAGAAGATGAATATAAAAATCAGCCATCTTTTTCCGGGATTATTACACTGCATTTTGTCCACCTGCCTTTTTACGAGTTCTGACCTTTTGACCCTTATGTGATACACGAATTGCTCCGTTGCTACGCAACTTCCGCAATTCTACACACATTCGGAATCCGTTGATTTTCCAAGGAAAATCACTACTTCCTCATGTGTGTGCGGGTCAACAAGTCAGAGCTCTTATCCTGCAAGCAGGAACGAGTTCTGACCTTTTAACCCTTGTATCATTTTAACAAAAAAATCTCCGCTTCTCAACCTGAATAATTCAAAAAAAGGTGGCAATGCTTTTACAAAGTTACCGTTCACGCCACCACATTGCCCACATCCGGACAAGACAGCCCTGATGTTACAATTGTGAATGCCGCCCATCGTGTAGCGCATAGCCGGCAACATGAAATACACGCTTGCGCTCCGTTGAACACGTAACGGTACTAAGGTTTTGCAAAACAATGCAAAACCTTAGTGGCGGCGTGAACGGCAACGAAAAAAGTAAAACAAGGAGGCTCGTTATGAAGATTCCAAAACACGTCGCCATTATTCCGGACGGGAACCGGAGGTGGGCACAAAAAAACGGATTTCAAAAACAGGAAGGATATCATTTTGGTCTGGATCCTGGGGTTTCCGTACTGCGTCTTGCGCAAACATATGGAATAGAAGAACTGACCTATTAT
This sequence comes from Clostridiales bacterium, assembly GCA_029007845.1. Taxonomy (GTDB): domain Bacteria; phylum Bacillota; class Clostridia; order Lachnospirales; family Lachnospiraceae; genus SUG1228. Next base: position 9,838 of record JAQXIP010000065.1, on the reverse strand, counting down.
GGATTTACTACAGATAATACAAAACGCCCTGCACCGCAGGTTCAGGCTTTTATCAAGGCATGTGTGGCAGCGATTGAACAGATTAAACAGGAGAATGTGCGGCTGATGGTAGTCGGCAACTGGCAGTCTCCGGTTTTTCCAAAAGAACTTCTCCCTTATACAAAAGAACGTGTTGTCTTTGGCAAGGGAAGCATGAAGGTGAATTTCTTAGTAAATTACGGTTGGGAATGGGATATGAGCCATATGAATACCCACAGTGCCAACCGGACTTCCATTACTGGAAACCTATATTCCAAAGATATCTCCCGCATCGACCTGATTATACGCTGGGGTGGTCATACCCGTCTGTCCGGCCTGCTGCCGGTTCAAAGCGTATATGCGGATTTTTATTCCATCGATACGCTCTGGCCCGACTTTAAACCTGAAGAGTTTATCGATGCACTAAACTGGTATGACAAGCAGGATGTAACGTTAGGAGGATAACCGTTCAGCCGTGATGAACTGTTACACATTGTGATTGAATTTCCAAAATTCCTATTGACAAAGTATGTTTTGTTCAGTATAATAGCAGCATCGTTAATCCTACTTATTCGGTATGATTACTAGGATTAAAATTCTATACAGAAAGAAGATGATGTAATGATCAAAGAACTTACCTATCATGATTTTGACAAAACAATTACCCAGCCATTACCGGTTGTTGTAGAATTTTATTCTCCTACCTGTACGCACTGTAAAAGACTGGAAGCTGGTTTTAAAGAACTTTCCGAGGAAATAAACGGTCAGGCTGTTTTCGCAAAGTGCGATATCACAAAAGAAGATTCGCTGGCTGCACAATATGATATTACTTCGGTACCAACCCTCCTTTTTATCCGGGACGGGGAAATCAAAGAAAAATTAATCGGTTTTACACACAAATTAATCATTGAAGAAACGCTGAAAAAAATATAGCGAGAAAAAACGTAACGATTCAAAAAGGAGTGATTTTATGGGATTCCCAAGTATTTTTCCAACCGGAACAACGGTATATAACAAAGACAAAGCCTATAACGGCTACACGATTTTCCCCTCTGCAAAAGGCGCCCTGCTCATTGATATGAATGGAAATGAAGTCCAGCTCTGGGCAGGTCTTGGCGGCTTTCCAAACAAGATTCTCCCAGGAGGATATGTTCTTGGAACAACCGGTGCCCGTTCCGGAAAACATGCTTATCAGGATCAGCTTGACCTGGTGCAGGTTGACTGGGACGGAAATATCGTATGGAAATTCGACAAAACCGAACTAGTTGCCGACCCAGGCAAAGATCCGGTCTACATGGCAAGACAGCACCATGACTACCAGCGGGAAGGCTCCAGCGTAGGATATTATTATCCGGGCAGCCAGCCAAAAACCGAAGGTGGAAATACTTTAATCTTAACACATGAAAATCTATACAACCACGATATTTCTGACAAACGGCTGATTGATGACAAAATCATCGAGGTTGACTGGGAAGGTAACATCCTGTGGAGCTGGAGAGCCAGCGATCACTTTGACCAGCTTGGATTTGACGAAGCGGCAAAAAACGTATTATTCCGGAATCCTGGAATTCATGGTGAGGTCGGCGGTGACTGGATGCATATCAACAGTATGTCAACGCTGGGTGAGAACAAATGGTATGACCAGGGAGATGAACGGTTCCACCCGGACAACATTATCTTCGATGCCAGAAATGCCAATATTCTTGGAATAATAAGCAAAAAGACCGGTGATATCGTATGGCGCCTTGGACCGGATTTCAACGAAAATGAGGCAACGAAAAAACTGGGATGGATCATTGGACAGCATCATTTCCACCTGATTCCGAAAGGACTTCCGGGAGAGGGAGATTTCCTTGTGTTTGACAATGGCGGCCAGGGTGGCTATGGGATTCCGAATCCAGGCTCAGCCACAGGGGTAAATAACGCACTCCGGGATTACTCCAGAGTCCTGCAGTTTAATCCAATTACACTGGAAATCACCTGGCAGTATACCCCGGTGGAAGCGGGTAACTTCTTATTTACGGATGCCTCTAAGTTTTACAGTTCTTACATAAGCTCCGCACAACGGCTTCCAAATGGAAACACTCTGATTACCGAAGGATCCGACGGCAGACTGATCGAGGTTACACCAGAGCATGAAATTGTATGGGAGTACGTCAATCCATACTTTAATACCATCTTTGGAAAATTTACAAATAACATGATCTACCGGGCATACCGTGTTCCATACGAATGGGTACCACAGGCAGAACATGCCGAAGAGGTATCCATTGAACCACTGGATGTAAAAACATTCCGGGTTCCTGGCGCTTCCATCGGAGAGGGCACCGGCAAAGTTACCACCATCGACGGCGTCGATCCAAACGCCCGGATCATGACCGGTGGCGGCGATCTTAAGGAGGACGAAGACGATACCGTGGACTTCTGCATTGGTTCCGTGAAAAAAAGTGAATTTAAATAGGGACACCACACACCAGTTACATACAAATCAAGCTTGAAAGGAGAAACACATATGAAAAAATATAGATTATTATCCGTTGCACTCAGCACCTTATTAACCTTCTCTCTTTTTACTACTGGCTGCGGAAGCACTTCCACATCTACCAGCACAACCAGAACTGCCAGCCAGACCGGTGCCTCCTCTTCTGACGGAGAACTCACCACACTCCATATCGGCTTTCCAAGTGCAGGAAGTGACTGGGCAGGCGGAACATTAGCCGCTGCAGAAGAATATGGATATCTGGATGAATACCTGAACCCTCTTGGCTACGACGCAGAGCTGACCAGCTTTACCGGAGCTGCACCGGCCATTCATGAAGCACTGGTATCCGGGGATCTGGACTATGCATATTATGCCGGTTTCGCCGGTATTGCAGCCAAATCCAACGGCATTGACACCAAGCTGCTGGCTGTTCAAAGCTACGGTTCTACCTGGCAGTTAGCGGTCAGCGCCGACTCAGGAATCAAAACACTGAAAGATCTGAAAGGAAAGAAAATAGCATATACAAGAGGAGCAACCCCTCAGATGTACATATTAAAAGTACTTCAGGAGGCCGGACTAACCGAGTCAGATGTGGAATTATTAAACAGCACCGTACCAGAAGGGCTCTCCAGCCTTTCCACAGGAGCCGTTGACGCGGCTGTAATCTCATACGGCCAGGCAGACGACCTTGTGTCCGAAGGAAAAGCATCGGTGGTTCATACAGGTACCGAGGCAGACCACAGCATATATTATGAGCCAAGCGTCCTTACCGGCAGAACGGAATTCGTAGGTCAAAATGAAGAAGCAACCGTAGCATTGATTAAAGCCTTACTGAAAGCAAAGGATAGAATAAAAGAAGATCCGGATGCATTTTACAAGCTGACTGCCGAGAAAAGCGGAACACCACTTGAACGGGTACTTGGACTTGCACAGGACGATCTGGATGAATCCTATCCTATCAGTCTGGATGAAACCTATCTTACTTCCTTAAAAGATATCCAGACATTTGAAATTGATAATAAGATTATCACAAATGAAGTAAACTTTGATGACTGGGTTGATTCTTCCTATCTTGATAAGGCAGTAGAGGAATATAACAGCGAAAAATAAGGAGGCGGGTTATCTTGGAAAACAAAATCAAATCTCTCTCAAAAAAGCCGCTTACTCTGCTAAACGCCATCATCCTGCCAATCTTAATTGTGGCTGCATGGCACTTTGCCACAACAACCGGTGCCATGTCCACACTCATTCTGCCCAAAATCAGTACCGTTTTTGAGACACTTCTTTCCCAGATTAAAAGCGGTGTCTTATTAGAAGATGTTGCCATTAGTTTGAGCCGCATCGTGAAAGGTTACGGATTGGCAGTGATCGTTGGAATCCTTTTAGGTGTTGTCATGGGAATGAACAAAATCGTGAACCGTTTTTTCATGCTGACCTTCACCGCAATCCGTCAGATACCGATGATTGCATGGGTTCCAATCCTGATTATCTGGTTTGGTATCGGAGAAGAATCAAAGGTTGCCGTTATCTTTCTGGCATCCTACTTTCCGATTCTAGTAAATACCATCAGCGGCATACAGCGCACTGACCAGAAACTAATTGAAGTAGGGGATATGTACCAGCTGAACGGCTGGCAGAAATTCACTAAGATCTATCTGCCATCTGCCCTCCCCTCCATCTTTGTCGGATTAAAGCTGGGGTTAAGCGTATCCTGGATGGCCGTTGTAGGGGCAGAAATGATTGCAGCCACATCCGGCATCGGTTTCCGGATTAATGATGCCAGAAGCCTGATGCAGTATCCGGTAGTATTCTGTGGAATCATTGCAATCGCAGTTGTGGGCGTTATTATGGATTTCCTCATATCGGGAATCTCCGTCCTGTGCACCCCTTGGGAAAGGAAAAGGTGATGACTTTGAGCAAAGAATTAATCATTAAAGACGTAAACAAAGGCTTTACCGTAAATGGAAACCATGTCAGTGTTCTGGAAGACATCAATATTGATATAAAAGAAGGCGAATTTGTTGTCATTGTGGGGCACAGCGGATGTGGAAAAAGCACACTTTTAAAAATCATTGCCGGTCTGGAAACAGCCGACACCGGTTCCCTCACCATCGATGGGAATGAAATTAAAAAACCTGGCACAGACCGGGGCATGATCTTTCAGGAACATCGTCTTTTTCCATGGATGACTATCGCCAAAAATGTCCAGCTTGGTCTGGGAAAACTCCCAAAGGCAGAAAAAGAAAAATTAACTGACCACTATCTATCCTTAGTCAAACTCTCCGATTTTAAAAATGCCTATCCAAGCCAGTTATCCGGTGGCATGTCCCAGAGGGCAGCCATCGCCAGGGCGCTTATCACCCAGCCGGAGATCCTGCTTCTGGACGAGCCGTTCGGTGCCCTGGATGCCTTGACTAAGATCGAACTTCAGCAGGAAATCTTAAAGATCCGGAACGAGTGCAAAAATACAATGATTATGGTAACCCACGATATTGAGGAAGCGGTTTTCCTTGCTGACCGGATTGTTGTAATGTCCTCCCGTCCAGGCAGGATCAAAGATGTTATCAAGGTAAACCTGGGACACCACAGAGACCGGGGCGGCAGCGATTTTGCGCAATATAAAAAGAAAATATATGACTATTTCTTTGAGGAGCAGACTCTCCCACCGGAATATGTCATATAGTTCACTCAAACTTCCCCCTCCTGCACACCATTCATTCCGTCTGAAGTTTGAGTAATATGATTATTCCTTTTCCTCCATCCGTCTGATTTCCTGATATATGTTCTGCATCTCCTGATCGGTTCTGTATATACTGTCCGCACTGTTTCTTAACTGCTCCCGGATGGAGGCTGGAACATCCACATTGGTTTTGTAACGGAGCTGATGCTCCAGGCTTGCCCAGAAATCCATGGCAATGGTCCGAATCTGCACTTCTACTTTTACCAGCTGCTTTTTATCCGACAGGAATACCGGCGTTTCAATAATCAGGTGAAGACTCCGGTATCCGCTTTCCTTTGGATTCTTAATGTAATCCTTTCTTTTCAGCAAAGCCACATCATCCTGTTTGATCAGCATCTCTGCAATGGCATAGATATCATCAATGTAGGAACAAATGACCCGGACTCCGGCAATGTCCGTTATCTCATTCCAGATTGTTTTATAGTCCATACTAAGATGATTCATCTGAAGCTTCTTTAAAATACTCTGGGGACTCTTTAAACGATGGTTAATGTACTGGATTGGATTCCGGTCTTTCTTAAATTTTAATTCCTGGTTCAGATTTTCCAGCTTCGTATTCACTTCCCGGATGGCACAGTCATAGAGCATGTACATCTCACTAAAATCTTCTAATGTTTTCTGAAACTCTTCCGGCACATCCGGCAAGGATAAATCATCGATAAATCTTTTTCCCATTTTCTGCATTCTTCTTCCTCCTCTGCCTGTTGTGATCATTTACATTTCATTCTGTTCACCAAAATATAATTTTTCTTTTTCTCCGCCGGTAAATTCTTTAATCCGATCCATGAAACGGTTTCCGTATTTTTGGAACTTATTCTCCCCAACACCGGAAACGCCCATCATTTCTTCCCGGTCAAACGGAAGCTTCACACACATATCCACCAGTGTCTTATCGGAAAAAACCAGATATGGCGGCACCGCTTCTTCCCGGGCAAGCTCTGTCCTAAGTGTACGGAGCACCTCAAACAGCTCTAATCCTTTTGAATTTAAAATATCGGATTTTCGCTTTTTTGCAGAACTGGTACGATTGCCGGAACCATCTTTCGATGCTTCTTTCTTCTCTTCCTTTACCGTCTTTATCATAACCTTCCGCTCTTTCTCTAACAGCTTTCTTCCCTCTGGCGTAACCTTCACCAGTGCATATTTATCCTTTGTCTGTACCAGCAGACATTCCAGGATCATATGCTGGATCATTTGCTTGATTTCTTTCTCAGTGTACTCCTTCAGGCTTCCGTAACACGGATAATCCGATACATGATATTCCCGCAGCTTTGCCCGGTTATCTCCTGCCAGAGTCCCGGCAACTACATTGATACCGTAACGCTGCCGCAGCTGGAGAACACATTGGATAATCATTTTCGCTTCCTTTGTGATATCTTTTTCGATATACTCCTTCAGACAATTGGAACAGTTGCCACATGCCACATGGTTATACTCTCCGAAATAATGCAGAATATATTCCCTAAGACAGTTTTTCGTTACACAATAATAGGTCATCATCCGAAGCCGTTCTTCATCCCGCTCTCGGATCGTATCGATCTCTTCCCTGGTAAACTCGGGATTTTCCTCTTTATTTTCCAAAAGAAACCGGTTAATCATAACATCCTGTGGTGAATATAACAAGATACATTCCGACGGTTCACCGTCCCTGCCTGCCCTTCCTGCTTCCTGATAATAGTTTTCCAGGCTCTGGGGCATATTATAATGGATCACATACCGAACATTGGATTTGTCAATCCCCATACCAAATGCGTTGGTAGCCACCATCACTGGCTTCCGGTCATTGATAAAATCTTCCTGATTGCATCTGCGCGCTTCTTTTCCAAGGCCTGCATGATATTGGGTTACCGGTATCCCGGACTGATTTAACTGCTCATAGAGGGCATCTGCATTTTTCCGGGTAGCACAATAGATAATTCCACTTTCTCTCTCATGGGTCTTCACATAATCCATCACCCAGATGTCTTTTTTACGGGGTGTTTCCACAGAAAAATAAAGATTTTTCCGGTCAAATCCGGTTACAAGAACCTTAGGATGATCCAGTCCCAGCACACAGACAATGTCTTCTTTCACCGCCTGGGTTGCAGTAGCGGTAAATGCAGATATAACCGGACGTTTCGGAAGCTTCTGGATAAATTCCACGATTTTTAAATAACTTGGCCGGAAATCCTGTCCCCACTGGGATATGCAGTGTGCCTCATCCACCGTAACCATGGACAGCTCTGCCCTCTTTGCAAACTCTAGAAATTCATAGGTCTCCAGACGCTCAGGTGCCACATATATAATCTTATACTGTCCCGCAGCCGCCAGGGAAAGTGCTTTTAAAATCTGGTTTTCCGTCAGGGAACTGTTAATATAGGCGGCATGGATCCCCGCCTGGTTCAAGGACTGTACCTGATCTTTCATCAATGAAATCAACGGTGAGATTACAATGGTAATACCGGAAAACAACAGTGCCGGAACCTGGTAGCAAATCGATTTTCCCGCGCCGGTTGGCATAATTCCCAGCACATCCCTGCCCTCTAATATGGCATCGATCAGTGTCTCCTGTCCTTCCCGGAACTGGTCGTAACCAAAGTATTTCTTTAGTATTGTATATTTATCCAATTAATTTTCTTCTCCTTTACAAAACGACCTTATACCTCATAATTCTTTACAAGGCATAAGGTCGCCGTATTACTGTCTTACCTTAATGTGCACTTCCCGAAGCTGCTGCTCGGTTACTTCATTTGGTGCGCCGCACATGAGATCCTGGGCGGTTCCGCTCATTGGGAATGGAATTACTTCCCGGATATTCTCCTCATTTCTAAGAAGCATGATCATGCGGTCAATTCCCGGTGCCATTCCGGCATGCGGTGGTGCTCCATACTGGAATGCATGGTACAATGCACCGAATTTCTGTTTCAGAACCTCTTCATCATAACCGGCAATCTCAAATGCCTTTACCATAATCTGCATATCATGGTTTCGAACTGCACCGGAGGATAATTCCACACCGTTGCAGACGATATCATACTGATATGCCAGAATGTCCAGAGGATCTTTCTCATTCAGTGCCTCTAAACCACCCTGAGGCATGGAGAATGGATTATGGGTAAATCCAATCTTCTTTGTCTCCTCATCCAGCTCAAACATCGGAAAATCGTTGACATAACAGAAACGGTATGCGTTTTTCTCGATCAGATCCAGCCTGGTTCCAAGCTCAGTACGGATCTGTCCCGCATAGAAGTTTGCCTTATCTTCCTTATCTGCAATAAAGAAAATCGTATCTCCTACGGTAAGTCCCGCCAGATCCGCCAGTTCCTGTTTCATGTCATCTGGTATAAATTTATCAATTGGTCCTTTATAAGTTTTGTCTTCTTTTACTTCCAGATAACCAAGTCCGCCCATTCCGATGGAAGTGGCAAATTTTAATATCTTCTCATGGAATCCTTTGGACATCTCGGCATGAACCTTGATGGCTCTTACTGTTTTTCCATGGAACGGTTTGAAGGTACATCTCTGGAAGAATTCGGTTACGTCAACGATACGGAGCGGATTTCTAAGATCCGGCTTGTCTGTACCAAACTCTAACATTGCCTGTTTATAGCTGATGATCGGATACGGAGCCTGGGTTACGGTGGCACCTTCCGGTGCAAATTTATTAAAGGTGGCAGTCAGAATCTCTTCTCCCACTTTGAATACATCTTCCTGTGTGGCAAAGCTCATCTCAAAGTCCAGCTGATAGAATTCCCCTGGAGAACGGTCTGCACGGGCGTCCTCATCGCGGAAACAAGGTGCAATCTGAAAATACTTATCAAATCCGGAAACCATCAGAAGCTGTTTATACTGCTGCGGTGCCTGTGGGAGGGCATAGAATTTTCCTTTATACTTTCTGGATGGCACGATATAATCCCGGGCACCTTCCGGAGAGGATGCACAGAGAATTGGTGTCTGAATCTCCAAGAATCCCATCTCTGTCATCTTTTCCCGCAAAAAACGAATCACATTGGAACGGAAAATCATGTTTTCTTTTACTTTACTGTTGCGCAGATCCAGATAGCGGTATTTTAAACGGACTTCTTCTCTTGTTTCTTTGGATGTTGTGATCTCAAATGGAAGCTGTGAATACACTTTTCCAAGCACCGTGATTTTATGTGCCTCCAGCTCAATGGTTCCGGTTGGAATCTTTGGATTATACGTCTCTTCATCACGATGCTCTACCAGTCCTTCAATTGAGATGCATTCTTCTCTGGTAATGTCTTTTAACAGGCTGGTATCTCTTAACACAACCTGCAGTACACCATACATATCTCTCAGATCAATAAAGGACACACCACCGTGGTCACGGATATTCTCCACCCATCCGGCAACCTTTACTTCTTTGTCGATATCCGCTTCACTGATCTGGGACAGGTTCCGGTCTCTGTACATGTTTTGTTCTGCCATGTTACTACTCCTTTTCTATTGGTTTATTTTATGATGATGCCAGGGTCAAAAGGTCATACGTTTCATGCTTGCATGAAAAAGTATGACATTGTGACCCGTAAAACATGAGAAAGTAGCCCGAACAGGGCGGATTTCGAATGTTTTAGAATTGCGAGAGCACGAAGTGCGTA
>JAQXIP010000064.1 GCA_029007845.1 Clostridiales bacterium | reverse complement strand
ATTTTCGAGGTTGTTTCACTGTTCAGTTATCAAGGTTCTTTTCTTGTTTTTCAAGGCTTTGCGGCGTTTTTGTTTTTGTTCTTTACCGCGTCAGCAATAACGATTATAGCACCCGCTTATTACACTGTCAACACTTTTTTTGTATTTTTTTTATTTTTTTACAAAAATAGGCTCAATTCTACAAAAAACCCGCCAAATATGCCTTGGCGGGTTCTCCGGTCTCTCAGCTTCCAGATCAATTTAAGTCATCAAAATCCATCTCAGCAGAACCGGTTCCGGAAATATCAAGGGTATGAAGAGTCCGTTTCCGGATCCGTTCGTTTTCTGCTGCATCCATAATATAATCTTTGATTTCTTTTGCATGCTTAATATGAATCAGCTTTAATTCCGGATCGGTCACATCACCGCCAAAACAAATAACGGTTCCCGTTCCGAACAGCCTCTCCAAAAAAGAGCGTGTCAATCGGACATCCTGAATCTTATACAGATAAATATCATCTTCTGATGTTGAGAACAGCCCTGCCTTTCTCGTAAGCTTCTGGGTACCAATCTGATATTTTGTAAAACAGATTGGAAGTCCAAGGAATAAGGTTCGTTTTCTCTCCTCATAACGGATCTGATTTTCTGAAGTATTCACCGAAATTTCTTTTTCTTCCATCTCATTACTCCTCCAATTTGACATTATTTAACCGTAATTTCACAAGCTTTATTCTCTTTTGAAGCGCAGAATACTGCTCCATTCGTCTTCACCTTCTCCGGCACTTCGAAGATTAATACCGCCTGATCCTTACCATTCTTTGCAACATAATAATCCAGATATTGTAAATCTTCTACGACGAGCGTAATCAACGGCTGATACACTCCTCCATCCTCTGTTTTTAACTGATAAGAGATACCGGACTCTAACAGGTTCAGCATCACTTTTTTGTTCTTGGAATTTCTTACATTGAATTTCAAAACAACCAATTTATGTTTTTTCTTTGCTCCAACGGAATAATAGGAGGATGAAGCACCCTTTGGATAAGAATCACAGATGGAAGCAGAATCATAGGAAATCTTAATCCCATCTACCTCATACAACTCCCATAATTCACAGGAAGCTGCCTTCTTTGTATCCCCGGAACTAGTTTCCCCGGCAGATGGCTCTGCAGGGACATCTGGTTCTGAAGATGGCTCCGGACTCTCATCCGCCGGTGGTATTTCTTCTGAATGTAGTTCACTGGCTGATTCCTGCGCCTCTTCATAGGTAAACGCCTGATCATAATTTTTGTCATGCTTTAACAGAGATCCTGCCATGTATTCGGCCAAAGAATCATTTTCTTTCTCCGACAGATCCGTACCGGAAGAACATCCCCCCAAAAAAACTGCAACCATCAGCACTCCCAGAAAAAGTATTGTTTTTCTCATACGTTTATTCCTCCCATTCTGTCATAACCGATGTTCAAACTCATCTTCCTAATTCCTTTCTTCCAGCGGAATATATGCACTTTCTTCTCCCACGCTCTTATATGCAGGACGAATAATTTTATCCTGGTTTATCAATTCTTCCAGACGATGGGCACTCCATCCTACAATTCTTCCAGTGGCAAACATTGGTGTAAATAATTCCAACGGCAGATCCAGCATACTATATACAAAGCCGCTGTAAAAGTCCACATTTGCACTGACTCCTTTATAAATATGGCGTTCTTTTGCAATAATCTGCGGCGCCATCGTCTCAACCATCGCATAAAGATTATAATCATCCATTCTTCCCTTTTCCTCAGCAAGCTGCTTAACAAAGCCTTTGAAAATTCTGGCTCTTGGGTCTGAGATCGAATACACGGCATGCCCCATTCCATAGATAAGTCCTTTTTTGTCAAACTGTTCCTTATGCAGTAATCCGGTAAGATATTGTGCCACCTGCTCCTCGTCTGTGCAGTCTTTTACTGTTTTTTTCAGATCCTGGAACATTTCTACGACCTTTATATTGGCTCCTCCATGCTTTGGTCCTTTCAGGGAACCTAAGGCTGCAGCGATAACCGAATAAGTATCCGTACCGGAAGAAGTCACTACATGGGTTGTAAAACTGGAGTTATTTCCGCCTCCATGTTCCATATGAAGTACAAGAGCCAGATCCAGAATCTCCGCCTCCAAAGCGGTATATGTTTTATTTGGACGAAGCATTCTTAAAATGTTCTCCGCTGTGGATAATTCATCGGATGGATTATGAATATATAGACTTTTGTTATTCTCATAATGATTATAGGCATGATAGCCGTATACTGCCAGCATTGGGAATACACTGATTAACATGATGCACTGTCTTAACACATTCTCAACACTTGTGTCATCTGCCTTTGAGTCATAACAGGCCAGAGTCAGTACACTTCTTGCCAATGTGTTCATCATATCCTTGCTTGGTGCTTTCATAACCACATCTCGCACAAAATTAGTCGGAAGTGTTCTGCATTTTGCCAGAAGACCTGTAAAATCAGCTAATTCCTGCTCATTCGGAAGTTTGCCAAACAACAGAAGATAGGTCGTCTCTTCAAATCCAAACCGTTTTCCCAGAAATCCTTTGCAAAGCTGCTCAATATTAATTCCACGGTAGCATAATTTTCCATCCATAGGCACTTTTTTACCATCAACCATCTGATAGGACTGAATATCGGATATTTTTGTCAAGCCTGCCATAACACCCATGCCATTAATATCGCGCAGACCTCTTTTTACATCAAACTTCTGATATAAATCCGGATTAATTGATCCACCATCTACACAAAACTGTGCCAGTTCTTCAATCTTTGGTATCTGATGTACTGCCTTTTTTGCCATTTATTTTACCTCATTCTTTCTAAATACTGGTAGCATTATTCCGGTCAACTTCAAACCAGAATTCTACACCGTCTTCATGATTCTTCACTCCACACTCCTGATTCATGGAGTTCATCGTTGCCTTTACAATGGATAATCCGATTCCACTTCCTCCATATTCCCTTGTTCTGGCCTTATCCACTTTATAAAACTTAATCCAGATTTTATCCAGTTCTTCCTCCGGGATCAGCTCTCCGGTATTAAATACCGAAACACGAACTACATTTTCCTTTCGCTGCATAGACACACGAATCTCTCTCTTCCCATCAATATGATTGACGGCATTGCTGATATAATTCGTCAGAACTTCTTCAACCTTATATTCATCTGCCCATACATATACCGATTCTGTCTCATCAAACCGGACAGTGATTTCATTTTGCTGAAACAGAATATTTGTGGAATTCAGAACCGTTTTAATAAGCGCTGTCAGATCAAAATGCTCAAAAGTTACCACATCGTTGCCAAATTCCAACTGGTTCAAGGTCAGTAATTTCTTCACCATATGGTTCATTTTATTCGCTTCATCAATAATAACAGAGCAATAAAAATCCCGGTCTTCCGGATTCTCGTTAATATTTTCCTTTAAGCCCTCTGCATAACCCTGAATCAGTGCAATCGGAGTCTTTAGCTCATGAGACACGTTTGATAAGAATTCTTTCCGCATCTCATCCACTTCCTCTTTTTTCGCAATATCAAGCTTTAACTCATTGTTCGCCGTTTTCAATTCCGATATCGTATGCTCCAGCTGATCTGACAACAAGTTAATACTATTGCCAAGAACGCCAATCTCATCTGCCGAATCCACTTTGTAACGCTCAGAAAAATCCAATTTTGACATTTTTCCTGCAATATCCGCCAATTTCAAGATAGGTCTTGTAAAATAAAGGGAAACAATGTAGGTAACGACCATCCCGATCATCGCCAGAATGAACCCAATATAGCCAAGAAATTTATTCGAGATATTGATACTTGCCTGCATGCTTTCATAGTTGGCACGGATGTAAGTGTAGTATCCATTATCTATATTACCAAATAATTCAATATAAGTCGAATCTAATCTTTGATCATATACTTTATAGATATAATAATCCGATGTCACGGCAAGCAATATTTTTTTCTTGCCAAACAGTGTTCCATCGTCATTTAGCGCATATTCCTTAATCCGGTCTTCTACCTGGGATTTCTGGGTAGAATCGGGATTCTCCGGATAGATAAACTGGTACAGAATCTCATTCATTATACCAGAACGCATAATATTTACCACATAAATTCCAAGATTATTTTTGGCTGCCATCTCCTCAACGAGAAGAGAATCCGGGGAATCTGACGAATTCGAACTGTACACCCGATTCACCAGATGATACGCATTCCCAAGTGTCGTAATCTTCGAATACTGGTAGTATGCAGGAAGCAGGGTTTTATTCATAAGCCAGCAGGTAAGAATCGTAAACAGCATTAAAGATGCAATCATCATAACCAGACGGACACGGATAGACCGTTTCATTCTCATTGCCTGCTCCTCCTAAATTTCAAACTTATACCCCATCCCCCATATGGTTTTAATATAATTTCCCGCTTCTCCCAGCTTACTTCTCAACTTTTTTACATGGGTGTCAATCGTTCTGGCATCCCCAAAATAGTCATAATTCCAAACATTATTCAGGATACGTTCCCTGGAGAGAGCAATTCCCTGATTTTCCATAAAATAGGCTAACAGTTCAAATTCCTTAATGCTTAATTCAATCTGTTTTTCTCCGATCATTACCTGATGAGCCGATTTATTCAAGGTGATTTCTCCCGCCTTGATCAGTTCTTCTTCTGCGCCGCTGGTACGTCTAAGAATTGCCCCAACCCGTGCCACTAATATTTTAGGACTGAACGGTTTGGTAATGTATTCATCAACACCAAGTTCAAATCCAAGGAGTTCATCCCGTTCATCCCCTTTCGCCGTAAGCATTATCACCGGAACTTTCGATTGTTTCCGGATCTCCCGGCACACCTGCCATCCATCCATCTTCGGCATCATCACATCCAGGATAATAAGGGCAATGGACTTATCCTCATAGAACCGGTCAAGCGCCTCTTCTCCATTTCCTGCTTCAATTACCTCATAATTCTCTCTGACAAGGAAATCCCGTACTAGTTTTCTCATACGGCTTTCATCATCGACGACTAATATTTTCAATGCATCCAAATCTTTTCCAACCTCTTTCCAAAAACGACATTATTCCACAAACCACAATGATGGTTACCAGCCTGTGGCATCGTACACTCACCGCTGTGTAATTCTAAAAAAAGAATGCCGAAAACAAAACATTCCCAGCATTCTTATAGAGTGTAGTGGAGCTGAGGGGAATCGAACCCCTGTCCGAAAACCTATTCACCAGAGTATCTCCTATCACAGTCAGTTATGATTCATTCCCTCAACCGGTTGGAAACTGACAGCCAGCCGGAATCAGTAGCTTCATAATACTCTTATTAACGCAAAGCTTAGTTAATAAGGTTCCCTGCGGTTTTGATGCCAGCGTCTAAGCTGCAGGACACTTAGGGCTGACAGCTGCCATTAGGCAGCGATTGCTAAATTATCTTCAGCGTTTAATTTTAATTCTAAGTTTTAACGTAGTCCTAGTCTACGGATAGCTGCTCTGACTTCAAAATCCCCGTCGAAACCAGTACAACCCCTAAATAATAATTCGTACTGTAACAATATTTTAAATCCATTCGTAATAAAAGTCAAGAGTGGATTCACACGGAAGAACCCGAAAAGTAACAGTTCAGCCCACGCCATTCGCAAAGACGCACCTTCGGTGCTTTCTATGAGAGATTGCGCACCTTGAACTCACGCTCCGCTTCCCGGCGCTGATCTTTCTTTGCAATATCCTGCCGTTTGTCATACAGTTTTTTACCACGAGCCAGACCAATCTCAACTTTTACCAAACTTCCTTTAAAATAAACATTTAACGGGACTAAGGTATAGCCTTTCTGGGCAATTTTTCCCTGTATTTTATGAATCTCATACCGATGCAGCAATAATTTTCGGATCCGTAAAGGGTCTTTGTTAAAGATATTCCCTTTTTCATAAGGACTGATATGCATTCCATAGATTACAACTTCCCCATTTTCAATCCGGATAAATGATTCTTTGATACTGCATTTTCCCATCCGCAGGGATTTTACCTCTGTACCGGCGAGCGAAATACCGGCTTCATAAGTCTCTTCAATAAAGTAATCATGATATGCCTTTTTGTTATTGGCAATCAGCTTTCTACTCTCTTTCCCCATATTCTTCCTCCCTTGGCAATTCAAAATCAACGGTTCTTAGAATTGGATTCACAGCCGAAACCATTACGTTTATTTTCTGTCCAAGTTTATACGTCTTCCGGCTGTTTTCCCCAATTAACGCATAATGTTCCTCATCATATTCGTAAAAATCATCGGTCAGGCTCGTGATCCGAAGCATTCCTTCCACGGTATTTTGAAGTTCTACAAAGATTCCATTTGCGGTTACTCCGGATATCACGCCAGAGAATTCACACCCAATATACGGCTCCATATATTGCGCCTTCTTCATTTTTTCGACTTCACGTTCTGCCTCATCGGCTCTGCGCTCTAACCGGCTTGTCTGCTGCGCCACCTCTGGCAGGATATGGACATAATGTTTCTTACGTTTTTCCGGCATTCCGCCATGAAGATTCTCCTTAATAATCCGGTGAATCTGAAGATCCGGATAGCGCCTGATTGGTGAAGTAAAATGACAGTAATACCTGGTCGCAAGTCCAAAGTGCCCATCTTCTGATACGGTATATTTTGCCTGTTTCATGGAACGGAGTGTCAGACGGCTGATCAGATTCTCCTCATCAGTTCCTTCAATTTTCCGAATTAATTTCTGGACTTCTTTTGGATGAATCTCTTCACCGGATGCCCGGATCGTATAACCAAAATTGTTAATAAAGATTCCTAACTTTTTAATTTTCTCCTGATCCGGTGCCTCATGGGTACGGTATAAAAACGGCATCTCCTGCCAGAAATAATCTTCTGCCACCGTTTCATTTGCAATCAGCATAAAATCTTCTATGAGTTTTTCTGCCGATCTGCGGATATACGGATGAATGTCCGTCGGTTTTCCATCTTCATCCAGAACAATCTTACACTCCGGAAAATCAAAATCAATGGATCCCCGCTTCATCCTTTTTTCCCGTAATAAATCTGCCAGTTCTTTCATCGTGAAAAACATCGGAACCAATGGCTCGTATTCTTTCATTACATCTGGATTTTCCTCTTCAATGATTTGGTTTACTTTTGTATAGGACATTCTCCGGGTAACATTAACGACGGTCTCTGCAATCCGGTGGCCGATAACTTTTCCCTTTTCATCAATATCCATCAGACAGCTTAATGCCAGACGATCCACTCCCTCATTTAAGGAACAGATCCCATTGGATAGCGCATGGGGAAGCATAGGAATCACCCGGTCCACCAGATAGACACTTGTCCCGCGGTGCAGTGCCTCCTTATCGAGTTCCGAGTATTCGGTTACATAATGGGAAACATCCGCAATATGCACTCCCAGATGATAGATTCCATCTTCTTTTGAAAGGGTAATGGCATCGTCCAGATCTTTGGCATCTTCCCCATCAATCGTAACCGTCATAAGTTCTCTTAAGTCCAGTCTCCCTGCCAGATCTGCACCGCTTACCTGATCTGGCACATTCTCTGCCTGCTTCATCACTTCCGGCGGGAAGGCTTCCGGCAGACCATAGCCTTTCACAATGGAAAGAATGTCCACTCCCGGATCATTTACATGTCCAAGCACCTCCACTATCTTTCCTTCCGGATTCTTATCCTTGTCTCCATAGGAAGTAAGCTGTACTACAACTTTATGACCGTCCACTACGTTTTTACAATTCGACTTAGATACATAAATGTCCTTTGAAAATTTCTGGTTATCTGCAATGACAAAACCAAAGTTTTTACTTCGGACAAATGTGCCGACCACATAGTCATTTCCCCGTTCTAAGATAGCAGTTACCACGCCTTCCCGTCTCTTTTTTGCACCAGACCTGGTCATTTTTTTCCCGGAATTATAGTCTTTTACTTCAACCTGTACTTTATCTCCATGCAAAGCATTTTTCGTATATTCCTCCGGAATAAAGATATCTTCCTCGCCTTCCACCAGAACAAAGCCAAAGCCTTTCTGGGTACCGCAGAATACACCTGCTTTTAAATGTTCCCCGGCGATCTTATAGCGTCCATTTCCATCCTGAACTACTTTTCCATCTGCCATCAAAGCCTCCAGGGTCAGTCTTAAGTCATTGCGCTGTGGTTTTGGCACCTGAAGAACGCCTGCCATTTCCTTAAACTTCATCGGCCTGTATCCTTTTGCATGCATAAATTGTTCAATCAGTTGTTTTTTTTCCATTAATTCTTCCTGATTCATATTTCGTTTTCATCCTTTCTGGGCCATTCCATCTCATTACATAAACAAAGAGGCTGTCAAAATAACAGCCTCTTTCATTCGTAAATAACGCACGACTCTCGCTATGCGGAAAAAACACGCACACCGTTCTTTATTTCCAAATGTCCATACAAAGAAGAAAAGAAAGAACAAAGAATAATACAGCTAAAATTCTTGTGAAAAGAATTTTCTTACCTTCTGCGGAACGGCCTTTATTTTTCCCCCAATAAGTATCCGCTGTACCGGCAACGGCACCAAGACCATTGGCTTTTCCCTCCTGTAACAGAACCAATACGGTCAATGCGATACAAATCAGTATATAAACTACTGTAACGACTGTTTTTAGTGTGGCCAAAATGACACCTCCTAATACTCTATACTTAAAAAACACTCTGCAATCGATTGTATCATAACAAAAAACGAATTGCAACTTTATTTTTTAATTAAGAGGGATTTTCCTGTCATCTCCTCCGGCTGGGTCATCCCCATCATCTCAATCAGGGTTGGAGCAATATCTGCAAGGCATCCGCCTTCTCTTAACGTATATGCCTCATCATAGTTCACAAGAATAAACGGAACCAGATTGGTTGTATGGGCGGTAAATGGTGCACCTGTCTCATAATCTACCAGCTGTTCTGCATTTCCGTGGTCTGCACAGATAAACATCTGGCCGTCTGCTTCTTTGATTGCAGCTACAACTTTTCCAACACATTCATCCACTGCTTCTACTGCCTTAATGGCAGCTGCTTCCACACCTGTATGGCCTACCATATCCGGATTGGCAAAGTTTACAATAATCACATCATACTTGTCTGATTTGATTGCATCTACCAGACCATCACAAACCTGATAAGCACTCATCTCAGGCTGCAGATCATAAGTGGCTACCTTTGGTGATTTTACAAGAAGGCGTTCTTCCCCTTCATTTGGTTCTTCCACACCACCATTAAAGAAAAAGGTTACATGGGCATATTTCTCTGTTTCTGCAGTTCTTAACTGTTTTAAGCCATTTTTTGCAAGAAACTCACCGAACGTATTCTTAATCTCAACTTTATGGAATGCTACCAGCTTGTTTGGAATGGTTACATCATATTCCGTAAACGCAACAAACGTTGTATGAATTCGTCCATCCTTACGCTCAAATCCCTGGAATTCATCATCACAAAATGCACGGGTAATCTCTCTTGCACGATCCGGACGGAAATTGAAGAAAATAACCGAATCCTGATTTTTTACAGTTGCCGTTGGCTTTCCATCTGTCAGCACAACCGTTGGCTGTACGAACTCATCATTTTCTCCTTTATCATAGGACTGCTGTACTGCACAAAGAGCGCATTCTGCTGTTACACCTTCTCCTTCCACAATTGCCTTGTAAGCCCGTTCAACCCGATCCCAGCGGTTATCACGATCCATTGCATAGTAACGGCCAATGACGGTAGCAATTTTTCCAACTCCAATTTTCTCCATCTGATCAAGTGCTTTCTGTACGAAGCCTTTACCGGAAGTCGGTGCTGTGTCACGTCCATCTAAAAAGGCATGAAGATAGACATTTTCAATTCCATTTCTCTTTGCAAGTTCTAAAAGTCCGTACATATGGGTATTATGGCTGTGGACACCACCATCTGACAATAAGCCAAATAAATGAAGATCCGAATGGTTCTTTTTGCAATTATCAATAGCTGCCAAAAGAGCTTTATTTTCAAAGAAGCTTCCATCTTCAATCTCTTTTGTAATACGGGTTAATTCCTGGTATACAATTCGTCCAGCCCCCATATTCAAATGCCCTACTTCCGAATTGCCCATCTGTCCTTCCGGGAGTCCAACTGCCATTCCACTGGCATTTCCCGGTACAAATGGACACTCTGCCATCAACTGATCCATAACAGGAGTCTTTGCCAAGGCTACGGCATTTCCCTGTGATTTATCATTTAATCCATAACCGTCAAGAATCATTAACACCGTTGGTTTCTTACTCATTCCTTATATCTCCTTTGCTGTAAAACATCATTGAAAGACCTCCGGTAAAAACCAGAGGCCTGATAAATTACTTGTAATTTACAATTTTACCGAAATCAGCTTTTAAGGAAGCACCGCCAACCAGTCCACCATCGATGTTCGGTTTTGCAAATAATTCCGCAGCATTACCTGCATTTACGGAACCGCCGTACTGGATACGGATTTCTTCTTTTGTTGCATCATCGTAAATCTCACCAATGCATTCGCGGATTGCTGCACAAACCTCTTCTGCCTGGTCAGAAGTAGCGGTTTTTCCAGTTCCGATTGCCCAGATTGGCTCATAAGCGATAATCGCAGTTTTTGCCTGGTCTGCTGTAACATTCTGGAATGCAATCTTAATCTGCTGGCGGATCCAGTCAATGGTGATTCCCTGTTCTCTCTGTGTAAGAGATTCTCCGCAGCAGATAATTGGAGTAATTCCATGTTCAAATGCTTTTAACACTTTTTTATTCACGGTCTCATCGGTTTCTGCAAAATATTCTCTTCTCTCGGAATGTCCGATGATAACATATTTTACACCAATGTCTGTGAGCATATTCGGTGAAATCTCACCAGTGTAAGCGCCGCTTTCTTCAAAATACATGTTCTCTGCGCCAACCTGGATGTTAGAACCTTTTACAGCCTCCAGAACCGGCACTAAATCAATTGCCGGAACACAGAATAATACATCCACATCTTCGCTGGCTACTAATGGTTTTAATTCATTCACAAGGGCAACTGCCTCACTAGGAGTTTTGTTCATTTTCCAGTTACCTGCAACAATTTTCTTTCTTGCCATAATCTGTTCTCTCTTTTCTATTAAATTTATTCTTCGCTGGTTATCTGATTATTTATCGTTTGCAGCTGCAACACCTGGTAATTCTTTTCCCTCCAGGAATTCAAGAGATGCACCGCCACCAGTAGAGATGTGTGTCATCTTATCACCAAATCCAAGAATATTTACGGCTGCTGCAGAATCACCGCCACCGATAATGGTTGTTGCATCTGTTTCTGCTAATGCTTTTGCTACTGCAACCGTACCAGCTGCAAAATTGCTCATCTCAAAGCAACCCATCGGTCCGTTCCATACAACCGTCTTAGCATCTTTTACTGCATTTGCAAAGAGCTCTGCAGTCTTAGGTCCAATATCAAGGCCTTCCCAGCCTGCAGGAATCTCGCCACGGCCGACTACCTTAAAGTTTGCATCATTAGAGAAATCATCTGCTACAACCGTATCAACCGGAATTAATAACTTAACGCCTTTCTCCTCTGCTTTTTTCTCCATATCAAGAGCATACTGTTTGTACTCTTCCTCTAACAGAGATTTTCCAACTTCTTCACCATGAGCAGCCATGAATGTATAAGCCATACCACCGCCGATAATTAACGTATCAACCTTATCCAGTAAGTTGTTGATAACGGAAATCTTGGAAGAAACTTTTGCACCACCAAGGATTGCAACAAATGGACGCTCCGGATTATTTACGGCATTTCCTAAGAAATCAATCTCTTTCTGCATCAGATAACCTACAACTGCAGTATCCACATATTTGGTAACCCCTACGTTAGAACAGTGTGCTCTATGAGCAGTACCAAATGCATCATTTACAAATACATCGCAGAGAGAAGCCAGTTCTTTGCTGAATTCTTCGCCATTCTTTGTCTCTTCTGCGCGGTAACGGGTATTCTCTAATAAGATTACTTCTCCGTCTTTCATTGCCTCAACCGCTGCTTTTGCGTTTGGTCCTACAACTTCCGGATCTGCTGCGAATTTTACTTCCTGTCCAAGAAGCTCAGAGAGTCTCTTAGCAACCGGTGCAAGAGAAAGTTCCGGTTTTGGCTCACCCTTTGGTTTTCCTAAATGAGAGCAGAGAATAACCTTTCCTCCGTCTGCAATTAATTTCTTAATGGTAGGAAGCGCTGCAACAAGACGGTTCTCATCGGTAATGTGAAGATCTGCATCTAATGGCACGTTAAAATCGCAACGAACTAATACTCTTTTTCCACTTACGTTGATATCATCAACTGATTTTTTGTTTAACATCTCGTCAAACTCCTTTCGCAATGACAGTGATTTAATTATGAAACAAGGTCCGGACCAAAAGACCGGACCTTGAAAGGTCTTATTACACTCTTTTCTTATCCAAATTATGCTAATTCAGAGAAGTATTTGATTGTACGAACCATCTGGGAAGTGTAGCTGTTCTCATTATCATACCATGAAACAACCTGAACTTCATACTGGTCATCAGAGATTTTGCTAACCATTGTCTGAGTAGCATCAAATAAGGAACCATATTTCATTCCAACGATATCAGAAGATACGATCTCATCTTCATTGTATCCGAAGGACTCATTTGTTGCTGCTTTCATAGCTGCATTGATACCCTCAACAGTAACATCAGCTTTGTTAACAACTGCTGTTAAGATTGTTGTAGAACCAGTTGGTGTAGGAACACGCTGAGCAGAACCGATTAATTTACCGTTTAATTCTGGGATAACTAAACCGATTGCTTTTGCTGCACCTGTTGAGTTAGGAACAATGTTTACAGCTGCTGCACGGGATCTTCTTAAATCGCCTTTTCTCTGAGGACCATCAAGAGTCATCTGATCACCTGTGTAAGCATGGATTGTTACCATGATACCGGACTGAATTGGAGCATATTTGTTTAATGCATCAGCCATAGGTGCTAAGCAGTTTGTTGTACAGGAAGCTGCAGAAATAATTGTGTCGGAAGCTTTTAATGTCTCATGGTTTGTGTTGTATACGATAGTAGGAAGGTCATTACCTGCTGGAGCAGAAATAACAACTTTACGAGCACCTGCGTTGATATGAGCCTGTGCTTTTTCTTTTGATGTATAGAATCCGGAGCACTCCAGAACTACGTCAACATTTAATTCACCCCAAGGGCAGTTATTTGCATCTGGGAATGCATAAATCTTGATCTCTTTTCCATCAACAGTGATTGAATCTTCACCAGCAGATACTTTGTCTGCTAATTCATATTTACCCTGGGAAGAATCATATTTTAACAAGTGTGCTAACATTTTAGGGCTTGTTAAATCGTTGATTGCTACTACTTCATATCCTTCTGCTCCAAACATCTGTCTGAAAGCAAGACGACCAATACGGCCAAAACCATTAATTGCTACTCTTACTGCCATTTTTTAGTTCCTCCTAATTGTTTTTTATTTAATCACTATCCAAAAGCAGATAAACAGCACTGCCGGCGGATAGATCTTAATCCAACTTGTCTGTAAAACAGCACTTTCGGTATTATTGTAACCAATACTCTGCAAAAATTCAAGTGCTAAATAAAATTTTTTTGTTACTCCGGATAAAGTATCAGACTTCATCCTTGACGTAATTGGCAATGTTCAGGGAATGATCGGATACCCGTTCTAAGTTCACCAGTGTATCAATAAAAATTACACCAGTCTCTGTATCGCAAAGATTCTGGGAAAGCCGCTCAATATGCTTTTCCCTGAGATCCTCTTCCAATGCATCTACGGAGTCTTCCATCTTCACAACTTTCCGCACATATTCCATATTCTGCGTCCGGCGTGCCAGCATAGCATTCTCAAATGATTCTACCGCTGCATTGCAGATTTCCTCCATCTCTGTCTGGGCATTCTCTGAGAACTGCAGATTGTGCTCAATTTTCTTCGCCGCAAGCTCGGAGATATTCTCTGCATGATCACCGACTCGTTCAATATTACTTACGGTATAAAACATGTGGTTCACGATCTCTTCCTGTTTTTCGGTCAGGGAAAGGTTACTGATTTTTACAAGATACTCCGTAATAAACTTCTCCAGTTTGTCAATTGTCTCTTCATTTTTTACAACTTGAGCCACTTCATCCACATTATTCTTTAACAGGCAGTGAATGGACAGTTTCAGATTATCCAGCGCCACATCTCCCATATGAAGAATCTCTTTTACCACATTTTCAACTGCAAAGGATGGTGTTTCTAAAATACGTTCATCCAGATGTTTTAAAACACTGGCAGCTTCGTCTGCGGCTTCCTCTTCCGAAGTATCCTTTAAAATAACACCGGATAATTTCACAAGCTGGTTCGCAAACGGGAACAAAAGCAGTGTATTGGATATGTTAAAGATCGTATGGAACACTGAGATCTGGACACTATTAATCTCTGAGCAGGCAATCAGTGGATTAAACTGGAAAAAGGCAAACATTCCAATTCCAAAAATAATGGCTCCCAATGTATTAAACAGCAGGTGAATGACCGCTGCACGCTTAGCCGTACGGTTTGCACCGGCACTCGATAACAGTGCCGTAATACAGGTACCAATATTCTGGCCTAACGTAATATAGATGGCAGACTGGCTGGTAACGACTCCGTTCATGGCAAGTGTCTGCAAAATGGAAACCGAGGCAGATGAGCTCTGAATGATTGCCGTAACAAGCATTCCGGCAATAATTCCAAGAAACGGATTATTCCCTAATACACGGAAAATATCTGAGAAAATCTTCGCATCACTATATGGCTCGATCGCACCGGACATAAAGTTTAAGCCTACAAACAAGACACCAAATCCAACAAGAATCTCGCCTACATCTTTCTTTTTTTCCCTCTTTGCAAACAACACAATAAAGGCGCCAATGCCAATTAAAACCGGCGCAAAAAAATCCGGTTTTAATACTTCAGCCCAGGACCACTCGTTCATTGAAACAAGCCAGCTCGTAATGGTCGTACCAATATTGGCTCCCATAATCACCCCGACTGCCTGGGTCAGGTTCATAATCTCTGCATTTACAAAACCAACCACCATTACCGTAGTTGCAGAACTACTCTGGATGATGGCAGTTACCAGTGCCCCGACGATTACAGCCAGAAAGCGGTTGTTGGTTAACAGTCCAAGCAACTGTTTCATTTTATCACCAGCAGCCTTCTGAAGTCCGTCTGCCATTACATTCATACCGTATATGAACATTCCAAGACCGCCTGCAAAGGTGAATATGGTACCTAATAATTCAACTGTCATGATTGCCTCCTGAATATTTTTATCCTAACCAAAAATACACGGATTTAATCAATATGTCAAGCTGCGGTATAAATCTTCGTATTTCCGTGCGGAGCGCTGCCAGGAGAAATCAACTGCCATTCCCCGGTCCACCAGCTTATTCCACTCACGGCGGTGGTTATAATAAACATTTTTTGCATATGTAACCGTTCCAAGCATCTCATGTGCATTATAATTTCGGAACGAGAATCCCGTTCCGGTACTTTCAAATTCATTATATGGAACAACCGTATCCCGAAGTCCCCCAGTTTCCCGGACAATCGGAACAGTACCATAGCGAAGGCTCATTAACTGGCTTAATCCACATGGTTCAAATAAAGATGGCATTAAAAACGCATCGGCTGATGCATAAATCCGATGGGATCTCTGGTTGTTATAGTAAATATTTGCAGAAACACGGTCATGATACTTCCATTCATAATGACGGAATAAATGCTCATATTTTTCTGCACCGGTACCAAGCACAACAAGCTGGACATCTTCCGAACAAAGCTGCTCAATGACATAATCAATCAGATCAAATCCTTTTTGATCGGTGAGTCTGGATACAATCCCAATCATAAACTTTTTCTCATCCTGATTAAGACCTAATTCCTGCTGGAGTGCTTTTTTATTCTTAACCTTTTCTTTCCGGAAATTCTTTGCATTGTAATGATTCACAATTAATGGATCAGTTTCCGGATTATATTCATTGTAATCAATTCCATTTACAATTCCAACCAAATCGTTTTGTCTGGAACGAATCAGCCCATCGAGACCTTCACCGTAAAATGGCATCTTGATCTCTTCTGCATAAGACTCACTAACCGTCGTAATCTTATCCGCATATACAATGCCGCCTTTTAGGAAATTCGCATCACCATACGCTTCCAATTTGTCTGGCGTGAAATAATACGGACTTAAACCGGTCATGTCTTTTACGGTCTTAACATCCCAGATTCCCTGGAATTTCAGATTATGAATCGTCATAACCGTCTTAATATTATGGTAAAACGGGTTATTGCTGAACATATCTTTCAAATAAACCGGTATCAGAGCGGTCTGCCAGTCATGACAATGAATCACATCCGGCCGGAAATCAATGCTTGGCAGGGAAGAAAGCGCTGCTTTACAGAAGAAAGCAAACTTTTCCATGTCCTGATAGATCTCACCGTATGGCTTCGGACCTGCAAAATAATACTCGTTATCGATAAAATAAAAGGTTATGCCGTCGTACACCATTTCGAAAATTCCAACATACTGGCTTCTCCAGGCAAGATTCATATAAAAATGAGTCCGGTATATCATTTTTTCTTTATATTGCTGCGGAATCGCCATATATTTTGGCAGAATAACCCGAACATCAAACTCGTCCTTATTAAAATACTTTGGAAGGCTGCCCGCCACATCTGCCAGACCACCCGTCTTAATAAAAGGCACAACTTCTGATGCCACAAATAAAATATTCTTCATATTCAGTCCTCCCAATCGCTTTTTATATATTATAACGTAAATTGGAGATGAATAAAAGTCTATTTTACTAAAACTTCCCACATGAATTCCTGTCAGCTCCTCATTTTATACTCCAGACGGATTTTATCTGCAATTAAGGCAACAAATTCAGAATTGGTAGGTTTTCCTTTCCCATTACTGACTGTATAACCAAATAATGCGTCAATGGTATCCATTTTTCCTCTGCTCCATGCCACCTCAATTGCATGCCGGATTGCCCTTTCAACACGGCTCGGTGTTGTCTTATGCTTTTTGGCAATGGAGGGATACAGCATTTTTGTAATAGAATTAAGCATCTCCCCGTCATCCACAGACATCATAATCGCATCCCTTAAGTACTGATACCCTTTTATGTGTGCCGGAACCCCGATTTCATGAATGATATTTGTGACGTCTGCTTCCAGGTTATGCATGGATTGCTCTTTGCTAACCGGTACCGGATTCGGTTCCGGATTTGGCATGGTAAGACAGGTCGTGCTCTTCACGGTTTTGGGCTGCATGAGATTTTTGATTCTCTGCAAAATCATTTCCTCGTCAAACGGTTTCAGAATATAATAGCTGGCACCCATGGAAAAGGCATTCTCCATCAAGGTATCCTGATTCACCGCAGACATTACAATCACACTTGGTTTCTTTTCGATCCCGCTATCCGTCCGGATATGCTCCATAA
The DNA here is from genome assembly GCA_029007845.1 of Clostridiales bacterium. Lineage (GTDB taxonomy): Bacteria > Bacillota > Clostridia > Lachnospirales > Lachnospiraceae > SUG1228. The sequence continues at coordinate 28,998 of JAQXIP010000064.1, read as the reverse complement.
CACCAAACCCGTCCATCTTTGGCATAACAATATCCAGCAAAACGACATCTGGCTTCTTCTGTTTAATCATAGATAATGCTTCAATTCCGTTATAGGCACTCCCCAGAACCTCAAGATCGGAATCTTTCTTTAGTATGTCCAGAAGCATGTTCACCAGCAGATGATTGTCATCGACGACTAAAACTGATATTTTACTCATTTTTTCCCCTCTTCTTTCTTTTACGAACTACGATTGCATCTTCATTCCTTCACCATAAAAAATTATAATATGTGCGAATCTGATTTGCAATAAAAGGATGCCGCATTATTCGACACCCTAAAAACCGTCTGAACGCATGAACCGGCCACTTAGCTCTGCTCCAGCATATTTTCGATGAAGATTCCGTATCCACATGTCGGATCATGCACAAAAACATGTGTTACCGCCCCGATTAGTTTTCCATCCTGAATAATCGGAGCCCCGGACATTCCCTGTATGATGCCATTGGTTTTCTCAAGAAGCTTTTTGTCTTTCATACGGATCACCATTCCTTTACAGTCATCCTGTGTATTGAGCATCGTTTTTTCAATTTCAATGTCATACTTTTCTACAGAATCGCCTAATTGGCAAAGAATATAAGCATCCCCTGTCTTAACCTCCTGCTTAAGCGCAATGGTCGTCCAGGTATTCTCTTCCGTTTTATGACCCGTATTATATTGATCCAGATCCAGCGTCCCGTAGATTCCCTGAGGACAATTCTTTTTGACCACTCCAGTTTTGTTCTTGCCGGATTTGACAAAATTTCCCAAAAGCTCCCCCGGTTTTCCTTCCCTGCTTTTTACCACATCAACGATATCGATACGGTAAAGGGAACCATATGAGATCTCCATCATCGTTCCTGTATCTGAATCGGTAATCCCATGTCCTAACAATCCACAGGCACCATCTTCTAACATATAGGTTAACGTCCCGATCCCCTGCGTGTCATCTCTTACCCATAAACCGATTTTATATTGATTATCTTCCGACAATACCGGATCTACTTTCACAGAAATGTTTTTTCCATCTCTCCGGATACCAAGTGTCACGCTATCCCCGCCCTGTTTTCCAATCTCATTCTGCAATGTTGTCTTATTCGATACAGCAGCACCATTTACCGATATGATATAATCTCCAGTACGCACAATATGCATAGCCGGCTCTTCAACCGAACCGTCCGCTTTTTTCACTTCTCCAATTCCAAGCACCAGAACCCCGTCTGTCTTAATATAGATTCCGGTACTCTCTCCAAGGGGAAGCACTTTTGTTTCGCTGAGAACATCAAGGGAAATCTCCCGGATCGGCACAACGCCAAATAATTTCAGACGGACGGAAAAATTGCCCGTCTCGTTGGAAGAAAAAGAGACTGGTTTTCCAAAATCATATTTAATTTTATCGGACGGAACTGTTTTGTGATTAACCTTTAAGGCAGGCAATGATCCAGAATCCACTTCTCCCGTTACAGGAAGCGGAAACTGCAGAATCTCCTCCTGATTGGTTTTCATCGTTACTTCAGAAGGAATTTTACAATCAATATTCCACATGAACATTAAGAAGAAAACAGATACATTACATATGAGAACGGCAACCAGCCAATAACGGTATGTTTTTACCGACATAATACCAACCTCCGTAATTATTAATGAGATTAGTATATGGAATATGCGCTATTTCAAACCGTTTTTTTGATTGATTTCTTATACTGCTCTGCGAGCTGGCGCATCTCCCGTGCATTGTCGCGCACCGTGTCCGTAATTCTGGCACCGCCAAGGATTCTTGCCAGTTCTTCCGTAGTCTCTTTATCAGACAACGGTGTAATAGAGGTTGTTGTATGGTCATCCTCAACCCTTTTTTTAATGACATAATGTTTGTCTGCCATGGCAGCAATCTGAGGCAGATGGGTAATACAGATAATCTGATGGCTTCCCGCAATCAGGGAAAGCTTTTCTGAGACTTTCTGGGCAGTTCTCCCGCTAATTCCAGTATCAATCTCATCAAAAATCAGAGTCGGAATCTGATCGTGTTCGGCAAATACGGATTTCAAAGCAAGCATCACCCGGGATAATTCTCCTCCGGAAGCCACTTTGCCAATTGGCGCTAATGCCTCGCCCGGATTCGTGGATATATAAAACTCTGCTTCATCCCGTCCATTTTTCGTAAAATGATCTAATTCTTTAAACCGGATCTCAAACTGTACATTGCTAAAGTTCAGTTCATAAAGGGTATCTGTAATCTGGGCAGATAACTCTTCTGCGTATTTTTTCCGGATTCTCGTTACTTCGGAACAAATTTTAAAAAGATTCTTTTCTAATCCTTCTTTCTTACAAAGCAATTCCTGTTCATAAGCTTCGTAATTTTTTAACTTGAGGATTTTCTCTGCATTCTCTTTCTGGTGTCTTGCCATCTCTTCTTCATTGCCATACTTGGCAGCCATCCTCTGAATCAGATCAAGCCGCTTCTCCACTTCCAGTAACCGTTCCTGATCCAAAGGTTCTTCACAAAGATAATCAGAAAGATCCCGGTTCAAATCATGGATAATACTGTCCGCATCCGATAACTGCTCCATCATTCCCTTGATCCGTTCATCCGGTTCTTTGCACTCAGCCATAATCCTTGCTGCACGTCCAACAAGCTCTGACACTGACTGCTCTCCCTCACTTAGAATTCCAAATGCCTGTCCCAGCGATAAGCGCACGGATTCTGCATTGGACAGATGCCGGTACTCTCTCTCAAGAGCATCCCCTTCTCCCGGTTTGATTGCAGCCTCTTCAATCTCCTGGTTTTCATATTCCAGAAAAGACAGTTCCCGAAGCCGTTCTTCCTTCGGCATTTTTCCTTTGGACAACTCATTTACAATCTGCTGGTATTCTGCCACATCCCGGGAAATTTCCTGCAGATAAGTGCCAATCTCTTCTTTTGCATACTGATCGAGAAGTTCCAGATGTTTCTCCTTCGAGAAAAGAGACTGATGTTCGTGCTGGCTGTGAATGTCAATTAAAAAAGAGCCCAGCATGCGCAGGGAGGCCTGTGTTACATTTTCTCCATTAATCCGGCAGACACTTTTTCCTGCCGTTATTTTTCTGGACAGCAGAAGCTGCCCATCCTCTAATTCAAAACCGGCTTCTTTGATTTTATCTGCGCACTGTTTGTCATTGATTTCAAATAAGAGCTCTACTAACGCATAATCTGCACCCTGGCGGATCATTTCTTTCTTTACTTTGCCCCCAAGTGCCAGATTCACAGAACCTAAGATCACCGATTTTCCGGCACCGGTCTCACCGGTGATGATATTAAGATGGTCATTAAAGTCAACATCGAGTTCTTCAATAATGGCCAGATTCTTCACATGAAGATTCAGTAACATATTAGCCTCCCTGTCCAAAGCATGTTCATTAAAGTTTTACTAATCCTTCTGTCACCATCTGCTGGAGACTCATCATGATTCCGTATTTTGCATGATACCAGGTAAGACCACCTTGAAAATACACGGCATACGGCTCTCTTAACGGTCCATCTGCACTTAATTCAATGGAAGACCCCTGAACAAATGCCCCTGCTGCCATGATAACATCCGAACTGTATCCCGGCATTGCCCATGGTTCTGGTGTTACATAACTGTCAACGGGTGCGGCTGCCTGGATCCCTTTGCAAAATGCAATGAGTTTTTCCGGAGTGCCAAGGGTAACAGCCTGAATGATATCATACCGTGGTTCCGATCCATTTGGAATTACCGGAAAGCCAAGCCGTTCATAGATGTTCGCAGCAAATATAGCACCCTTTAATGCACCAGCTGTCACAACCGGTGCCAGAAACAGTCCCTGGAAAAAGGACTGATTCATGCCAAGTGTTGCCCCAACTTCTTTTCCAAGCCCCGGAGCAGTAAGGCGGAATGCACATTGGTCAACATAGGCTTCTTTCCCAACAATATAGCCACCGACCGGTGCCAGTCCGCCTCCCGGATTCTTAATCAGGGAACCGACACACAAATCGGCTCCTGCTTCGGTTGGTTCCATGGTTTCCACAAATTCTCCGTAGCAGTTATCCACCATACAGATGACATCCGGCTTTAGTTCCTTGATAAACGAGATCAGTTCCCCAATCCGTTCCACCGAAAGAGTCGGACGGTTATCGTACCCCTTCGAACGCTGAATGGTGACCAGTTTCGTCCGCTGGCATACCGCCTTACGGATTCCCTCGTAATCAAAACTGCCATCTGGAAGCAGATCAACCTGGCGGTATGTAATTCCATACTCCATAAGACTTCCCGGATAGGAGTTTCCTTGTTCATCCTTTGTAATCCCGATCACCCCCTGCAGGGTATCGTAAGGTTTCCCTACCGGAGAGAGTAATTCATCTCCCGGTCTTAGATTCGCTGCAAGCGCCACCGTTAACGCATGGGTGCCACAGGTAATCTGAGGCCGGACAAGTGCGGACTGCGCGCCGAACACATCGGCATATACCCTTTCCAATGTGTCCCTGCCCGCATCATCATATCCATATCCGGTGGAAGCAGAAAAATGTTCTGCCGCCAGCTTATTTTTCTGCATTGCGTGAATGACTTTGAGCTGGTTGTATTCTGCAACCCGGTCAATGACTTCAAACCGTTCCCGAAGTTCTTCTTCAATTGCAGCACAATAGTCCATCACGCTCTGATCTAAGCTCATCTGACGATACATGTTTTCCAAATTCTTGTCCATTTTTCTCTTCCAGTCCTTTTTCCTATTATTTTATCTTAAAATTAACCACATTCTTGTTTCCAGCTTTATCCGTTACAACCAGTTTATAGCTTCCTTTTTTGCTGACTTTTTTGCCAGAAGTGATTTTCTTTCCGTTTAAGGTCGCACTCTTTACGCCATACTTATCGGAATATTTAATCGTCTTTGCTGTCTTATAAGTCTTTCCGCTGGCAACACCTTTTACCGTTGGCTTTGTCTTGTCAATCACAAATGAAATCTTTGCAGTCTTTCCATTCACATCTGTACAGGTTATCGTGTTCTTTCCTTCTTTTGAAACGATGCAGTTATCTGCTCCGGTATTCTTATGATTTACCGCAAAGGTATCAATGACTGTATCCGAGACAACCTTTACCGTTACGTCTTTCTTATAATAACTGCCATTCTTTGCACCGGTAAAAGCAGGTGCCGCAATAGTATCTGCAAGCAGGCTATCCGAAAAAACAACCCAGCAGTTTGCATTATCATACATTTTATCGTTATCCCATACTACTGTTTTCTTATCAGACTGAATGACACCATTTGTCTTTTTTATTTCATAAGGAAATGTAACCTTGGTACTCATCTGCAAAAGATCTTTCATCTCCTCTGTACTAACCGATGATGAAGTGGAACCGGACACTTCCATGGCAGAATCATTTCTCATGTAGAAACAATTCTCGTCAAATGCGATCTGGCAGCCATCTAAATCCGGAATGTCTTTGACACGATCAAATGTGACCGTCTTCGTACCTTTTTTGTATTCTTTTCCGTTCTCTTTGACATCCTCATAGGTAAAGCTCTCATCGAGACTAGATTCATCCTCACCTAGATACTCCTTCTCAATCATAACGGTCTGGGTCACCGTTCCGGATCCATCCGCCTTGAGATTCATTGTCAGGTCGGTGGAACAGCCGCACAGTCCTGCCAGCATCATTACGGCAGACACAAGCAATGCTGCCCCTTTCTTTGTCATTTGTTTCACTCTCATATTACATTCCTCCTTCTTTTTTTGAGGGGATCATCCCCTTTTCTTCCATCTTCTGGTACATAAAGGATAACATGTCCGCATCCTTCCCGTCAAATAGATTTCGATCCACCCAGATTACCTCTTTCTCCCGGCGGAACCAGGTAAGCTGCCGCTTTGCAAAATGCCTGGTATCCCGTTTTATCGTATAGACTGCCTCATCCAGTGTCTGCTCTTTTTTCAGATATGGGATCAGTTCTTTATAACCAAGTCCCTGCATGGATACAAGTGAGGGATCGTATCCTTTTTCAAGAAGACTTTTTACTTCCGGGACAAGTCCCTCTGCTATCATCTTATCGACCCTTTTGTTAATCCGCTCATAGATCTTCTCCCTCTTGTCATTTAAAACAAAATAACAGAACCGGTAAGGAGAGGACTTTTGTCTCTGTTCTTCATTATGCTGTGAGATCTTCTTTCCCGTATCATGATAAAACTCCAAGGCACGAATCACCCTCTTTGTGTTGTGTTCATGAATAGTAAGAAGGGCATCCGGATCCACCCTCCGAAGCATCTCCACAAGAACCTGGCTTCCCTGCTCATCCGAAAGACGTTGAAGAGACTCACGGTATGCGTGGTTACCCTCATCTTTGTCAAAATCAATATCATACAACAACGCCTGGATATAAAAACCGGTTCCGCCTACTACAATCGGAATATGCCCCCTTTTATAGATTCCCTCCATCGCCTGCCTGGCCATCTGCTGGAACTTTACTACATGAAACGGTTCATCCGGCTCAAGTACATCCACAAGAAAATGAGGCACTCCATCCATCTCTTCCGGCTTAATCTTTGCCGTTCCGATATTCATATAACGGTAAACCTGCATGGAATCTGCAGAAATGATTTCGCCGCCGATCATTTTTGCCAGAGAGATCGAGAGACTGGTTTTCCCAACCGCCGTTGGCCCAGTTAAGATTACAAGCGGCTTTTTTTCTTGTTTCTCTTCCATGTGCATACTCCTCTTTTATACAATCCTCTTGAACTTCTTCTCTAATTCATATTCCGTCATGGAAATAATTGTTGGACGGCCATGTGGACAGTGATAAGGATGCTCCAAAGTAAGCAGTTCATCAATCAGCTCTTTTGCCTCCTCCACAGACAGTCTTTGATTTCCTTTTACCGCTGCTTTACATGCCATAGTGGCCGCTTTGTCTAACAGTGCTTCCGGTGTTTTTTTATAATTCTCATCGGTCAGGGCATCAATCCACTCCATCAGAATCTCTTTCTCACTGATTCCCAAAAGATCAGTAGGAACTCCACATACCTGATAATCATTTCCACCAAACGGCTCAATCTCAAATCCCATCTTCTGAAAGGTATCCATGTACTGCTCTATTGTTTCTTTCTCCCGGTCTGACAAAGAAAGAATAATTGGAGGCGTTACCATCTGAATAAAACATTCCTGATTCTTTAACGATTTCATCAGACGCTCATACAATACCTTTTCATGAGCCGCATGCTGGTCGATAAAATAGATTTTATCCGAAAATTCCACGATCCAGTATGTCCCAAACACCTGACCGATAATCCGGTGCTGTTTTACCGCTTCTTTCGAAAGCATCGGCTGTTCAAATAATTCCATCTGCTTTGGCTTTTCCTGCGGATAAGCTGCCCGCTCTTCTTTTAAGAATTTGGAAACGATTCCCTGAAGCTGTTTTCCAACGGGTTCCTCATCAACATTTTCCTGCTTCTCCTGCTTTTGGGGAGCAAATGACGGTTTTGGGAGGTTCATCTCCTCCCGCCGCTTTACTTCAAACGGCTCTGGCGCTTTTTCTTTCGCCACATGCCCGTTTCGTTGTTTCTCACTTTCCTTCGAAGAAGCCAGTTCAACCTCCGGAATCAGTTCTTTTTCGTTTAATGCATCCGAAACAGCCTGGTAAACAAACTCATAGATTTCCTTTTCTCCGTGAAACCGCACTTCCATCTTGGTTGGATGGACATTTACATCAATCTGGTCAGATGGAATGGTAAAATGCAATGCCGTAAATGGATAGCGGTGCGTCATGGAAAACGGTTTATAGGCTTCCTCAATGGCTTTATTAATCAACGTACTTCTAATATATCTGCCATTGATAAAATAATTCATGAGATTACGGTTGCCCCGCGATACTACCGGTTTTGCCACAAACCCCTGAACCCGGTATGCATCCTGCTCTCTTTCCACACAAAGAAGGTTCGCCGCCATCTGTCTGCCATAGATCTGGTATATGGCATCTTTTAACTGCCCGTTTCCAGTTGTGTGTACCTTTAACTGATTGTTATTCATACATTTAAAGGAAATATCCGGATGTGACAGTGCCATACGCTCCACCAGTTCCATAATATAACCGCCCTCTGTTACCGGGCTTTTTAAAAATTTCCGCCTTGCAGGGGTGTTAAAGAAAAGATTGCGCACAAGAAACGTGGTTCCATCCGGACATCCAATCTCTTCCTGCCCCATTTCTTTTCCACCTTCCATAAAGTAACGGACGCCAGTCAATTCTTCCCTTGTCTTTGTCACAAGCTCTACCTGTGCCACAGCTGCAATGCTTGATAATGCCTCTCCCCGGAATCCCAGAGAATGAACGGTAAGAAGGTCTTCCACTTCTGTGATTTTACTGGTAGAATGGCGCAAAAATGCCATTGGAATCTGGTCTTTTGGGATTCCGCTGCCATTATCGGTTATCCGGATCAGGGAGATTCCGCCTTCTTTGATCTCTACGGTAATGGCATTTGCCCCGGCATCAATGGCATTCTCCAATAATTCCTTCACCACGGAAGAAGGGCGCTCTACCACCTCTCCCGCTGCAATCTGATTAATGGTTTTCTGGTCTAGAAGATGGATCAAATGACTGGTCTGTTCCATATAATGCTAATGCCTCCTGCTTTTCTTCTACTGTCTTGCCTTAATCTGTTCCTGAAGTTCGTATAATTTATTCAGAGCATCCATAGGTGTCATGCGGTTTACATTTAACTTGCTGATTTCACCGATAATATCCCCCATATCCAGGCCGGGATAGTCCATTCCCCCGTTAAAAAGAGAAAGCTGGTTTCCGCACTCTTCTTTTTCTCTCTTTCTATGAGACGGACCACCTTCGGCTCCACTCTTTGCCGGCATACCCTTCATCACCGCAGTAATATCATGCTGGGTCAGTTCATCCGATATTTCACGTGCTCTCTTTAATACAGGTTCTGGCACACCGGCAAGTCTTGCCACCTGAATCCCATAGCTTTTATCTGCACCGCCAGCCACTATTTTTCTAAGAAAGACAATGTCATCTCCCTGTTCTTTTACTGCGATACAGTAATTATGCACACTTTCAATTTTTCCTTCCAGTTCTGTCAGCTCATGGTAGTGCGTTGCAAATAAGGTCTTAGCCCCTAATAGCTTTGCATTCGAAATATGTTCTACCACTGCCCATGCAATGCTTAATCCGTCGAAGGTACTTGTTCCCCTTCCGATCTCATCCAGAATCAACAGACTGTGTTTCGTTGCATTGCGCAAAATATTGGCGACTTCCGTCATCTCCACCATAAAGGTACTCTGCCCGCTTGCCAGATCATCCGATGCCCCCACGCGGGTAAAGATCCGGTCTACCGTGCCAATCTTTGCTGCACTTGCCGGAACAAAGGAACCGATCTGTGCCATCAAGACAATCAAAGCGGTCTGGCGCATGTAAGTTGATTTTCCCGCCATATTCGGTCCGGTAATAATCGATACCCGGTTCTTCTGGTTATCCAGATACGTATCATTTGACACAAACAAATCATTTTGAATCATTTTTTCCACGACCGGATGACGTCCGTCTTTTATGTCAATCACACCGGAATCACTCACCTCCGGCCGGACATAGTGGTTCTGCTCTGCCACAACTGCCAGAGATACATATACATCAATCCCGGCAACCGCATGGGCAGTTCTTTGTATCCGAAGCACCTGGGACGCAATCTGGTCCCTGATCTTGCAGAACAAATCATACTCCAGGGAATAAAGTTTATCTTCCGCCCCTAAGATGGTATCTTCCATCTCTTTTAACTCCGGTGTCGTATACCGCTCGCTTCCGGTAAGTGTCTGCTTTCTCGTCCAGCTTTCCGGCACAAGATTCAGGTAAGAATTGGTTACATCAAAATAATACCCAAACACTTTATTAAACTTGATTTTTAAGTTCTTAATTCCAGTCTGTTCCCGTTCTTTTGCCTCTAACTGGGCAAGCCAGCTTTTTCCATCTGTTTTTGCATGTCTGAGCCGGTCTACTTCTTCATCATAGCCTTCCCGGATAATCCCCCCTTCTTTCAACGTCAAGGCAGGTTCCTCCATAATTGCAGAAGAAATCAGGCTGCACAGATCTTCCAGAGGATCTAAATCCACATATAATTGCTGTACTTCCTCCGAATCGATTCCGGATAACAGATATTTAATATGAGGCAGCATCGATAACGAAGACTGGAAAGCGACTAAATCTCTTGGATTGGCAGTCTTATAAGAAATCCGGCTGATTAACCGTTCCAGATCATAAACCGGATTTAAATATTCCCGGATTTCCTCTCTTGTGATGACATTTTCCACGAATGCCTGAACTGCATCCAGCCTTTTTTTAATAGCAGATGCCTTTAATAACGGCTGTTCAATATAACTGCGCAAAAGCCTGGCTCCCATAGCCGTTCGTGTTTTATCCAGAACCCATAGCAGGGTACCACGTTTTTGTTTTTCCCGCAATGTTTCCGTAAGTTCCAGATTACGTCTTGTAGAGCTGTCTAATAACATATAATCACTGGAAAGATAAGGCTTAATGGCTGTCAGATGCTCCAGAGAATTTTTTTGTGTCTCGTACAGATACATAAGAACCGCACCGGCTGCAGTAGTTCCCTCTGGAAAATCGGTTAGTCCCAGTCCTTCTAATGTTTTAACATGAAAATGGTCACATAGTTTCCTGCCTGACACTGCTGAATCAAAATAGTAAGCGTCCAGTCCGGTTATGGCAATTCCCATACGGTTTTTCAAGTCATCCTGGTCAATGCCGCTGATAAAGAAGGAATCATTGCATACAATCTCCGAAGGCTGAAATTTATGAATCTCATCCATCAGCCCCCGGTCATCTTTTACCTGGGTAACTAAAAAATCGCCGGTTGTAACATCTACAACCGCAATTCCATATTGATCACTGCTATGAAAGATCGACATCAGATAATTATTCTTTGTTTCATCCAGCACCTGGGTATTTAAGTTGGTTCCCGGTGTTACAATCCGGACCACTTCCCGCTTTACCATACCCTTTGCCTGTTTTGGGTCTTCCATCTGCTCACAGATTGCCACTTTATACCCTTTTGCCACGAGACGGGTCAGATAGGTTTCTGCCGCATGATACGGAATCCCGCACATAGGAGCACGTTCTTTTGTTCCACAGCTTTTCCCGGTAAGGGTAAGCTCTAATTCTTTTGAAACAATTTTGGCATCCTCGTAAAACATTTCATAGAAATCGCCTAACCGGTAAAATAAAATACAATCTTTATATTCTTCTTTTGTCTGCAAATAATGCTGCATCATTGGTGTTACTTGTGCCATGTTTTTTCCTGCCTTCTCGTTTCTTTTTTTGCGCGAAGCGCTGTTATCCTATCCCATTCCGATCACATCATCCAGAAGACAGCCAGGCTCCTGATCTGCGGCCGTAGTCGCCAGCAGATCACATCGCTCATTCTGGGGATGCCCGTCATGTCCTTTTACCCAGTGGAACGTGACCTGATGGGATTCCTTTGCTTTTAACAGCCGTTTCCACAAATCAACATTTTTTACAGGTTCATTCTTTCCCCGTTTCCAGCCTTTTTTGATCCAGCCATCAATCCAATGCTCATTAAACGCTTTAATGACATACTGGGAATCCGAATAAATCTCCACTTCGCATGGACGGTTTAACGCTTCCAGCCCTGCGATGACAGCCATCAGTTCCATACGGTTATTCGTCGTCTTTTTATATCCTGCCCAATATTCCCTTGTATGCTCGGTTCCCGTCTTGTCAATATAACTTAAGATCGTTCCGTAACCACCCGGGCCATCCGGATTACCTCTTGCTGCGCCATCTGTGTATATGGTTACTTTCATTCTATCACATCCCATTCTTTCTTTTTTTCAAATTGCTCTGCCATCTGCTCCGCATTTTTCGTAACCTGTTTGTCAAAACCTAATTGTTCTAACAGACGAATTGCATTTCTTGATACAGCCTTACCGGAACGTAACCGATAATCAAATTGAATTTCATTTCCAACAATCTCCTCCTGAAAATGAAAATTCTCATAATGTTCTGCCATAATATCCGCAAGTTCCACATCATGGGTAGCTGCCAGCACCATCGTATTGTACGAATTTAGAACGTTTAAAATCTGGGCGGATGAGGCAATGCGTTCTACGGTGTTCGTTCCCCTGAGAATCTCATCAATTACGACAAGAACCGGGTATCCTTTCTTTGCTTCATCCATGATCCGCTTTAAGGAGCGTGTCTCCACGATATAGTAGCTTTCATTCGAAGCAAGATGATCCCTAAGTGCCATGGATGTCATCACAGAGTATAGCGGGGCGCGGTAACGGGAAGCCGGACATAAATGCAGTGTCTGGGCAAAGATCGCACAAAGGGCAACTGATTTTAAAAATGTTGATTTACCAGAGGCATTCGAACCGGTCACAAGAATTCCGTGATCCACAGTAAAAGAATTCGTCACCGGATGCTCCATCATTGGATGAAATACATTCTGAACAAACAGCTGACGGCTAGTATCAGAATCATCACAAAACTCCGGAATCGAGCAGTCTGCTATCCCAGACAACACGTTCCGAAAAGACGTCATGGCAATCAAGGCATCAACACGGCCTATGATTTCATAGAGAGACAGAATGGAATCCATATCCCGTTTGAGCTTTTTCATCATTCTGGAAAACTGAATCAGATCCATATGAAGGATCATGCGAAAATAATCCAGCAGAATATCCGCCGGATTTCCTGACATGGACTGGCCTGATAACACCAGCCATGAATGTTTTATTGATTTCTTGACTCTCGTCACTGCATCTGATAATGCCCGATACTCCTTCTCCCACACTTCCTCATTCTTTAAAAGTAAAAGCAGCTTCTCACCCGCAAAAGTAAGCCTTAGTATATAACGAAGTGCCGGAGCAAGACAATCTAATTCCCCCTTCTTTTTATAATACTGACCAATATTCCAGACAACCGATCCAATCAATGCGGCTGCAAAGGGCATCACAGGAACCTGTGAAACAAAAAGGGAAACGAGTGTTCCAACCGCAGTCAGAAAAAAAACACATGCCATGACAGCATGAGGAACACAGGAATAAGGAACTGCCGTTTTCAGCACTTCCAGAACTTCATATGCGGTATGACGATGCAGCTTCCCGGCAAAAGAAAGCTGCATCTGAATCTTTTCACGCTTTTCTTTCTGTTCAGAAAACCAGACGATCTTCTTTTCTCTCTCGCAAAGAACCGTCTGGTCTTTTATCAGCTGATGTAACATAAAGTAGAGCATTTCCTGTCCAGAAGAAGTCATTGTACGGTTCATGCTCTGAAATAACGCATCAAGTTCCAGATCGTTCCACGTAATCTCATCCAGACGAGCCGCATTACGATCTTCAAATGATTTTACTTCTCTTTCCTGCGCCCGCATCGAAGCCATAATTTCCTCTGAAACAGGAGTTTCATTCCGCTTACCAAATCCTGCCTGAATCTCCAGCTGCCGGTATTTCTTATTGCGCTTCTGATTCAGAAAAACACTTATCCCTGCAAATACGATGAACCCTGTAAATATTAACCATATTTGCATGCCATTCATATCGAGTGATCCATCCTTTTACCAACGAATCTGGGATACCAGATCCTTCAAAACCACATCACGCTCAGATGTGCTAAATTTCACACCATTCCGATACATCTCTGTCACGGAAAGATCTTTCAGGGAAAAGCGGATCTGGTATTGTTCCCCATTTCTCGAAGAATCATACCCCGTATACTCCAGATAATCTCCCCGGATACCTCCATCATACACAGTAAAAGCAGGATTCTCCAGCATTTTATTCAATACATCATAGATTGAATGGCTGTCTTCAAAAGGAAAACTTCGTTCCTTTAATTGAAGAATATAAGGAGCTGCTGCTTCTTCCGTATATGGAACAGGTTCTTTTTTTGACAGCTCATACGTATCATAGCCCCCAGCCAGCAGAACCGCAAGAAAACCAATTAAAAGGATGCGGAACGGCCAAGGCGAATCATCCGTCACATGATTCCGGTAGAGGAGATATACCGGATAAAACACGATCGCAAAAATGAACAGGAAAATATTATGTTCCTCCTTTATAAACACAATCACCGCATCGATGAAGCAAAGAACTACAGAGATCAGCAATACCCATTTTCCATAATTTAAAAACTGTGTCATCATCGGATCAGACATAAGTGTGTCATCAAAATACGTTCCTTCCGAAAAGGTAGACATGCTCAGATGGCTTAAGATCGGTTTAAGCATGCCGCTTGCGACAAATCCAAAAAAGATTAAATTCAATAAAAGAACCGCATAAAGGATAATATTCTTTTTACGCAATACAATCTCCCCATTTCACTTAAAATCAATTTTTTGTTTTAGTAAATAAAACGTCCACATTTAATCGGTGTACGGTAGAAGGCATTGGATATCTTAATACCATCACTTGGATTGCTGGCATGAATTACCTGTCCGCCGCCAATATACATTGCCACGTGGCTTACCGAGTTTCCACTTCCATAAAAGATTAAATCGCCAGGGCGAAGATCCGAAGAACTAATCGTTGTAGATGCTGCCGCCTGGGCAGAAGATGTCCTCGGGATACTGTAACCAAAGTGTGAATAGATCCCCTGCGTGAATCCGGAACAATCCGTTCCATTTGTAAGGCTGGTTCCTCCGTACACATACGGATTGCCAAGGAACTGCATTGCATATGATACCATGCTGGAACGTACACTGGATCCGGTTGATTCTGAGGAACTGCTTCCAGATGAACTGCTTCCGGATGAACTGCTTTTGGAGGAAGAATCCTTTGACTGTCCTTCTTTCTTCTCTACATCCGCTTTGATCTTCACAGCCTTTTTCAGCTGATAAGATACGGAAACAAACTCTTTTGCAATAAATACTTTATCATTATCTACACGGACACACATCCAGTCATCCAGGTTTTTCATCATCTCCGATTTTTTTACATCCTGAATATACTGTTTGTCGTCTCCTTTTATGGACTTCATAACCTTCGTCACATATTCTTCCGTCAGATTTCTCTTGACTACCGTAAGTTCTTCTCCTTCCGGCACTAACGTATAGATGCTGGAATTGGTATCCGGAAGAAAACGGACATTTAACGTTGTTGTCTCAACCGTGGCCACTCTTTTTGCTACCGTCAATGCATATTGTTCTGCTTTCTCATCAAGAAGCAGGTAATCGGCACATACATATCCGGTTACATCACCGGATTTAATCTTTGCCCAGCCTTTTTTCACCCAGTATACATGGCAGCCAGAATTCTTTACCATCTTGCCAACGATTTTGGCATTCTCATTTGGTTTTTTGCGGACATTCAGATAGTTTGTAACCTTTGCAATTCCAAGACGGTCATAATTCATATTGGAAATCAGGCTGCTGATATCTACCTCTTTTTTCTCTTTTGAATCTTCTTCCTCTTCCTCTGCTTCCTCGCTGTCCTTTTCCGTATCACCAGCTGCCACGGTCGTACCCGCTGAGCTATCCGGTTCTTCCACCGTCATAGTTGTTCCATTCACGGCACCGCTTGTCTCACTTACTTTTAAATTCTCTGTCTGTTGACCGTTTTCTTCTTTATAATAATTATCCAAAGATACTTCAATTCCCGCCAATGCTGTCTCATTTGCGATTACAGCCGCATTCAGATTTGTTCCAGAAATAATTACAAGACACATAACACCTGCAATCATCATTGTAATAACTTTCTTTCTCATAATCTCCTCCTCCGTATAATCCATGTTTGCTTGGCAAAACAATGTTTAAATTGTTACAATTCTGTTACATCGTGTAACATTATAGCACAACCAATCAAAATGTCAAGTAAATACGAGACATAATAAAAGAGAGGCTGTAACCACCTCTCTTTTATATGAACCAAATACTTAGTCCAGATTGAATTGTTTCATTTCCTGAAGCTGAATCCATGTATCCTCAACGGTATTGTTCTTCTTATAGGTTGAAGTTGATACACGTGAATATACTTGGATATTATATAAGAAGGAACCGGAATACAAGATTTTCTTTGCTGCATCATTGGTTGTTATCTGACCAAGGGCATTCCCGCTTGCATCCTTCAGATCATAAAATTCACTTAATGGAATATAGATTTCATATCCCGTATTGCTATCCACCTTATACTTCACGCCTCCGGTCGTTCCAGCCGTTGTTGCATCTGTAACATCGCCAACCGATGGTGAGACTGGTGCTCCGGTCGCACTCTCCCGCAATCCATCATGTCCAGGCGTTGCCATATAGTTCTGGGTATCATAGGTACAGGAACGACAATCAAACGGTATCTTCATCTTCTGCAGGTCACCATTCTTGTCATAATAATTGAACACAATCTCATAGTTCCGCTTTGCAGACAAGCCAATGGAATTATCCAGAATCTTGAATTTGATAACCGCATACTGCTGATCAGCAGAGAGCACTTCATCCTTCACAACGTTAATCTGGTAATCAACATCACCGACACCATTCTTATCAATAACCGTACCATCTTCATCTACTAAAGCTGCGTATGGCTGCTCCGGAGTACGGCGGAAAGCACTGATCATCGTATTAACAAACAGCTGTACCTCTTCGTTTGTCATGTTTGTCTGATGTCCCATTCCGGTGTATGTAATATTTCCTTTATTATAAATATAAAAGCTGTTTTTCACATCACCATCTCTGGAGGAATAAAAACCACGGCCTGCATTACTGCCCGTATCAATCAGCTTACTATTACTATCGGATAAAGTAAACCATGTAGTGATATCATCATTTTCAACATCCAACTGGAAATACTGGGTATGTGTTGTACCAGTACTGATAATCTTTTTAATCTTGTATGGATAGTTCGTTATCTGTCCTTCATTCGCCATACGAACCTTTTGTGTGGTAAGCGGCCATGAGCCAGTTGCATGCGTATCACGATCCTTATATCCACCGGAAGGCTTACCAATCTTCATATCAATAACATTACTGTTATCATCAAAGAATGTGTAGTCATCTGTGGAACCTCCTTTTTTAATCGGTGTTCCATCTGCGTTCAAAGGACGCATCCTAACATCAAACATACCGTTCAGCTTCAATGTAGAACCGACAGTTGTTCCCTTACTCCATAATCCAAGACTCTCATAACGATTCTGACCAACCCAGAAACGCATATCATTATTGTTAATATCGGTAGTAGAACCACTACCACCACCCATGTAACTGCAGACCTGATCATGACAGAAGATCACGGCCTTCTCGTCTACGTCAATATACTGCTTCATGGCCTTATGGAATTCCTTATTATCCGGATAAGACTGACTATCCGAATATCCAAATATGATCATACCAATATTCTGGGAATCCAGCCATGCAGTTAATCGTTTTGCGGAAGGCTTACCATATGGAGTAGAAGGATCCGCATTCCACCAGGCAGTCGGATCCGAACCAGTTGAACCACTCACTTTGTTGCGGAAGCTTTCTGTTGCTTTTGTATATCCGCACATAATGTTTGGAATATCCCAACTGTCGAAAAACTTAATATTTACATTAAATTCCTGAACACCACTTAAATACCGCTTAAACTTATTATTAGCTCCAGATGGATTATTTCCAGGCGTACTGATTGTTCCGGTAATATCAAACTTATAATCATTTTCATACTTACACGTTACGGTTCCGGTGTCCAGTGACATACTGGATTTACTCTTGTCATTGGCACCATCTGTAGCTACACCACCGCCGTCATTTTTCTTAATGAAACCATCGGAACCTACATTAATATACGTAGAACGGTTCTTTACAAAAAGCTGAATAATATTTACATCTTCTTTATCACTTGCTGCCACTTTAAAAAGCGTATAATCGGTCAGATTACTCCAGGTACGATTCGCAGCCGTATTCTGACTTACTTCAAGCTTCCATGGTATAATACCTTTGTAGAGGTCTCCCAGTGGACGGCTCAACACATACCAGGTATTTGCCTTCAGATTATCAGTGGATACTTTATTTCCTTTCTCAGACTTAATCTGCATACTGCTGTCTGGAACTTCTTCTGACTCAGTAATTGCCGTACCACTTGGATCATACGTCATCGGACGGTTGATGGATCCACGGTAGACACCATCCGCATTGCTGTCAATAAATAACCGGACAGAATAGGTCGCCCCTTTCTCCCCTTTTATCATAAAGCGGTAACGAAGGGTTCTCTCGCTCTTACCAGACACTTCCTCTGAGTAGGTATTATAATTCTCAGATGCAATTCTTCCATCACTGCTCGTCGTCGTATAGCTGTATTGTTTTGGATAAATGTCTGTATTCGTTGAATCATAGAATACAAGCTTACACAAATCTTTATAAGATGCCTTCCGCATCGCAGCAACAGACTTGTCAACCGGAGATGTCACCAGGTCCTTATATCGAAACAGCGTCTTATTATAATAGTTACTGTCATTTGCCAGATTGGCAAGCTTATACATATAAGTTTCCTCTGTTCCTTGATGCCATGCTGCCTTTGACACAGTTGTCGAATTTCCGTTATAGAAAGAATCCTCAAAGACAATTGGCTTGCCGGCATCCATAAATGCCTTTAATTCCTTATACTTGCTCTTTGAGATATCATTATCAGAATAACGTACATCCTTACTGGCATAGCTTGTATTATTTTGGTTTTTGGAAGTCGAGTCACCAACCGGAATATAAGTATATCCTTTCAGACGATTATCGTTCCGATTATCAATATCAACTTTACCAGGCCGTGCTCCTATATAGACCACATCATACTTACTAACAATATCATCAATATTTCCAACAAACTCCCACGTAGCCATCTGCGTGACATGGATATCTGAGCTTCCACCTTCAAACCATGGGAACATTTTTGTAAAATAGGCGATGGAAGCAGTGTCTTTTGCGTTATATTTAAAGTCATTGGTCGGCTGAACCTCTAGAATATTTAACTCACGCTTATATTCCAGATTAATGTTATATAACGCTTTCAGAATCTCAGCAGAAGACAGGGTTGTTTTCTTGCTTCCGTCTGCTGCATTATCATCATACCAGTCAAATACAATCTTGTTATGATCATATTTATGATCCGCGCTCCGGTCTACATAAGCATCAAGGAACGTATCTAACATAGATGTCGTCTTATCAAAGACGTAGATTCCATCTTCCGCACTTTCATACGATGAAGACGAATCGGCGTCAATCCAGGATGCTTTAATTCCGGCATTCAGAAGTTCAGCCCGCGGTTTTCCCGTTTTCATCCCGGATTCAAAGAACGTTTTATCGTCCTTGTATACCCAGATATTGTTAGAGTTATATTTTCCTGTCTTCTTTCCGGATACCGTGTTATCATCCTCTACTTTCTTTGCACCAGATGCTACCGGATTGTAGAATGTATCGTAGAACTTCGCAGGACTGTACTGTTTTGTCATCATATAGAGCTTATAGACATTCAGGCAATCTTTATTCGCTACCTTGTCAAGACCGGTCTCCCGGTTTGCAATACCGTAAAAATCCGACACCCCATCCATAACAAGAATCGGCTTTCCGTAAGTACCGTTTGTAATCGCTGCTCCACTTACAGTTACCGCAGATTTAGCCATTCTTTCATAGATCTTCTTACATACATCCCATGGCAGATCATTTACAACAAACGAGGTGTTTGCTTCTTCTGCCGCTGTCATCGTATAGTGGGTGGAATCCGTCCCAGCAACATTATAGGTTTTCCATACATCAACTAATGTATCCGTTGCTGTCTCAGAAGAAGCATGTGCTGTACCATTAATATAGAACATGTTTGCCTGATCTAATAAAGCAACGTTAACCGGATTCTGCAGTTCTTCCGGTGTCAAGGTAACAACCTTTACTTTGAACTCTTCCGAAGTCGAGTCCATGACATTTTTTACAAATACGTCATTATTGATAATATTAATCTTTGTTCCTTCATAGTACTTATCTTCCGTACGTGTTGTCCAGATCTTGTCTGACGAATAATCGGTCACGATCTTCTGGGTATTCTCCTCTGTTACCCATTCAAAGTTACCGTCTCCAGCATCATTTTTTACAATACTCTTCTTACCGTAACGGTCATCAACAAGATCAAAGTGACCGGTTCCGGATGTCACACGTTGATAATACCCCTCTACTGTAATCGTCTCATTTTTTAAAGTCCATCCGCTAAAGCTGTCTGCATCATCATGCGGCTCATCCTCAAACCGGGTAAAAGAAGTTGTTTTCGCAGTCATAATCGCATTTGGCGATGTGGTAATCGTTCCACCAATACCTGAACTTACATTGCATCCCATTCGCTTTAAAAAAGGAATACAATCCGTAGATGTTCCAAGCTGATAGAGACTTACAGGCTCCTGTCCCGGTATCAGATAACCAATCTCCGCACAGGAAAGATTCGGAACAATCTCCACGATCAGATAAGGATTATCCTCAGTACCAACCCGGTTGTCCATATTTTTGTCAACGGTAATCTCACGTCCCGATCCCGCTGCCATCGCACCATTAAAATGACGGTACAGATAGAAACCGGACAAGAGAACCGCTAAAACCAGTACCGGAATTAACACAACCGGCAGATGCTGAGAAAACTGTTTCTCTTTCTTCATCTTCTTCTCCTCCTTCTAAAAAAAATATCAAACACTATACATAGCGGTTACGAATCTCCAGATTCTTTGTAAGAGAATACTTCATGCCTGAATAATCAAAATCAAGAGAAACCGTTACAAAATACTTATCATCCGTCATTTTTGTCTTCGTAACTTCAAAATTCGTGATGTATTCACCAAGAAGCTCCTTCTTCGCACCAGGTGTTATCATGTCCTGTATGTATAACTTATTCTCGCTTGTATCTAACGTAATCTTTTTCGAAGACGTGATGTGCATATCCGCTTTACTTGCCAGAGAACGATCCGCATTTAGATAGTCCTTTTTATTAATACAAATATAGCTGGACGGAATATCAGCAGTCGATGCCGGATCCAATTCCACGTTATTACACTCCATAATCAGATTAGACACCTGATTCATAACCGTCTGTGCTTCCATCTGTACTTTAATCTGCTTGTTCGTATAGACATATTGTCTGCAGCCAAACCAGAGGAAAACACCAATTGCAGAAGCGACAATTCCCATGATTGCAACTGCAATCAAAAGTTCAATCATGGTAAAACCCTTTTGATCTTTACACAGTTTTTTCATCCTCATCACTTCCTCCTTAATCTGCACTATGCTTTCCAGTACCAGCTACAATGGATATATTTTTCTCTATACCATTTGTCCCTTTTTGAATCTTAATATTGGTCAGATATGCGCTGCCACCTGTACTCAGCGTCGTCTGCTTTAATCCACCGGTATTCGAATTAAACTGCACCTGATACAGCTGTGTGGTCAGATCCGTAATATTCGTAGTCGCACCTGTACTGTCCGTAAAAGTAAGTGTCAGCGACAGATTGCCAAAGCTTGCCGCATCCTGTGCTTCCGGACTTGCAATTGAGAGAGAGGCAGGAGGCTGACTTGAAACAAACATGCGATATTTTCCATCTCCATCCTGATAAAAATATAATGATGGCTTATCGGTATAAGACATATCCTGAACGCGAACCGATTCTAGTGTTGTGTTAATTTTACTAGTCGCACGCTTAATGTTGCCAGATAACACCAAGTTAATCGACACAGCCGATACACTCAATAATATTCCCATCATGGCAATCACGATCAGAACTTCAACAAGTGAAAAACCTTTCTCATCTGTTTTCAATAGGATTCTCCTCCTTTCTTTACTCTCCATTCTTAATCCAGTTCTCATAGAGGATATATTCATCCAGACTGATGTCTGTTGTTACACTGCCAAGTGCTCTTTCCAAATCATTAAAGTAATAAAGGAAATTATTATCCGGATCATTTGCAGGTGCATTTAATTCATTCACAAGCAAGGACTGAACCTTTCTCGGATTATCCACTGTATTATCAAGCTTCATTCCATCTGCAACCTGAATATTACCACGTGCAACAATCAAACAAGGATATACCTTCGAAATATCTAATGTTGGAACTTCCACATTACCATCACAAATCACAAGCAGCATGTCGACATCTGCCCCTGAAGTTGTCCGGAAGTCATCTGCTGTCACAACATAAGTTCCGCTTTCTCCTGGATGAGCTACAACTGTTTTCAAATCATCGCCAGCCACATTACGCTCAAAAGATTTTACCTGACCTGGAGTCATCGTATCGATTGCACCCTGGCTGACAATCTGGGAATAGATTGTCATATCCGTTTTATTTTTTAATTCAATCTTACTTGTATCAATAAAGGATGCATACGCATTATTCGCTGCAAGCAGGCTCAGCTGACGATATGCATACTCGTAAGCAAAAGACTTCTCTGATATATAATCACCGGCGGACATTCCCGTTGTATCCAGGTTAAACAGACGGCTTCCACTTCCGCTGTTCGCCCGGTACATAATATTTCCACCAGCGATTTCCACTTTATGTGAAACTTCTGAGTGATTATCTCCGAGATTAATGTTAATGTCTTTTCCATAATTTTGAATCTTTGACTCATTTGCAGCAAAATATGCTTTATAATAATCATTTGCTGCTTTGTCATTCTCAAAGTAGAGATAGTAATATGGCTGGTTACCAAGAGACTGCACATAAAACTTCTTTACTTTTGTTGTATAATCACTGACATCAACTCCGTAATACTTCGCATACTTGCCGGAAGGACCGGTGTAGATCGAGTCCGTATTTAAGATCGGCTTTCCAGCACCATCATAAGTAACAAAGTCAGCCGGCACAAAATATGCAATCTGATTCTGACGGATTGTCAATGACTCACCAAGCATAATATCTCTTACCTCATTCGTCAAACCTCCATATGCCGGTAAACCGCTCGATGTATCATTTACAACGCTTTTCGTAAGCGAAATAAATGCCCGGCCAGCCAGAGAAAGGGATGATTTGAACGTAATATCTGCTTTATTACCGTTTACAATGACTGCACTACTGTACTGTGCATTCAGCGGTGCTTCTGCATCATCATCAGAAACATTTCCACTTGCATCAAAGGTATGGTTTGAACGATAACCATTATATTCTCCCTCAAATGTCAACGTACAGTCATTTGCATTTACCTGTGTATCATCTTCAATATAAGAGTTTCCTTTTACTGTCAGGTTTGCCCCTGGAGAAGACAGGATATAGTTTCTTGCCCACACCGTATCTGACAAAATGTCGGTGTTTCCCCCCTTCGTAATCTTAATGTCTCCACGGGTAATAATCCGGTCACCGTCAATTGAATTATCCAATCCGCCAAGAAGAATTCCAGTCTGATAGTTCTCTACGGTTGGATTCGTTGTTTCTCCAAAACCGGCATATACATTTCCGTTTAAAGTGACACCTGAGGAATCAGCGAGATTTAATGTTTTTTCACTAATGGTTACATATTTCGTAAACTCTGGATAAATACTTGCAGACGCAACCTTAAACTCCGGAATCTTTAGTATAATATCCGTTTTAATATCAGTTGTCATCTTCCGTTTCGTATCCGTATAGGCAACATGCACATTTTTCAGAATCAGCTCGTGCTCAACGGTATTACGAACCAATTGTGCATCCGACTGTGTTGTGAGAAGCTGGGCACCAGATATGCTCGATAACATATTGCTTATTTTACTAACATCATACTGGCTGGTATTCGTAGCAAGCTCAAGTTGATTCTCCAGCGATGCGACGTAATGGGTCCGGAACATGGTAGACATATTTACAGCAACACCCGAATTATAGTTCGTTAACACATAATTACTAGCTTCTGATGATGCATCATGTTCCATCTTAACCAGTCCGGTTTTCACGTGTTCCATACAAGTCTCAACATCATAGAAGTTTTCCTGTGCTTCTTTGTTGATCTCCTTCATCTGGATATTCATAACCGTTGCTGCAGAGATTGCCAAACCAAGTATCGTCAGCAAAGTCAGGGCAATCACTACCATAATTAATGTTGAACCACTGTTTTTTCTTTTTCTGCGATTCATGAACAAACCTCCTTTACTCTGTAAAGAACATTTCTGACTTTAACGTAACATATGGCTTATTTTGCGACATCTCATTCTCTTTGTATAACCGAACGGTTACTTTTGCCAGTGTACTAACCTCATTAGACCCTGTCAAGCTTGTGAATATTTTCTCAGCCACCTCTACTTTATTACACTGAACGCGGCTGACATCAGTCGGTACATTAAAATACAGATTTTTAAACTTAATCTCTCCACGGCCAAGACCATTTGTTTCATCTTTAAACATTCTTACCCGGACACTATTCTTCGTTGCAGATGGCATTGCCTCCGCTTTCTGACAGACAGCGTAAAAATTAACATTACTAAAGTCTATCATTTCCGTTGGAATTGGATTACCACTGGCATCCATCGTCTGAAAGTAAATATCATTCATATTCACATAACTGGAATCTGCAAAATCATAATTCTGATAGAAAAGGTATATATTTTTCAGATTGTTCGTGTCAATCGTCTCAGATGCAATGATTTGATCCGGCTTATAATAAGCACGCTTATACAGAGCACCGGATGACATATTCTCAACATAATACGATACCAAACAGTCCATCTTATAGATCGTATCAGACTGCTTATACAACATAATAATAATATTCTTGGAAATATTACTCCGAACCATCGCATCTGTAATGGCATGGTTTGCAATGTTTGAACCAGTCAATTCCGGTAAAACTTCGTTATAGAACCGGTTACCTGCGCTTGTAAACGAATCCTCATCGATAACAACATCCGTGGATAAGTTGATGGTATGAAGGGAAGAACCACTTGATACACTGGTTGATGCCGGATCAATCTCAACTTTTGCATCAAAGACCGAATCTCCTTCTCTTACTTTACCCGTACAATCATACCGATAACCTAAAACATTCACTGCAGATGTACTAACGACCGTAAATGCACTTCCAGATACTGCATTTGTAATCGTTCCATCCGGATTTTGCAGATTATCCACGATTTTGTCCGTGCTCGTGCCCTTGATTTCTTCCATCAGCCGTTCTGCAGCAACCGTAGCCTTGTGCTTCTGACCGGTAAGCATATTATTCTGCACTGCCCTTCCAAAATATGCTAATGTCGGTATGACAATAATAGCCAGTACACAGACTGCAATCATGACTTCCACTAACGAAAAACCTTGATTCCGACCTCTTTTCTTCTTTGTCATATACACTCTCTCCTTCATCTTCTCCTGACCAGGCCACCCCGAACAGCAAATACAACTAATTCAAAATCAAATACACACCTGCAGGAACGAATTCATTGCAGGTGTGGTTCTATTTATTTTGATCTGAAAATATTACCATTAATTGGAGGCAGAATCTCCTGTGGCTCCGGCACGATATATTCATGTCCAATATTCTCCATCGAATACATCACAATTGTCATTGAACCATCAAGTTTTCCAGTAGACTCATTATGCGCAAGTGTAAGTTTTGTGACACCCATTTTATCCTTCTGTGCATAAATGTAATCCAAAGCCGAACGGACATCATCATACTTTGTTGTGAAGCCAATTTCCACTGTTGTCTTCGCAGCAACTCCAAGATTTGAATCATCAGCAGCTGCCGTCTGAGTATCCTGGGCATTCTGGGTATCCGTATTCTCACCTTCCGCTGTAGCAGCTGTATCGGTAGAAGCTCCTGCACTGACTGGTGCTGACTGGTATTTCGATCCAGCCTTTGATGCTGCAACCGTATTAATCGCTGTCATATCTACTTCTTCATTTGTTATCATATTAATTGATGCAAGATTAATTCCAGAATTATCTTCCAGATCTTTCAAGAACACAATTTCTTTTTCTTCTTCGTATTTTTCCGGATATTTCTTTGCAATTTTCTCTGTTTCCGAAATATCCTCTTCCGTTACTTTTATGATCTCATCTTTTTGTGCAACCATGCTGTTAAGCTGATCCACAATCTGCTGCTTTGACTCGTTTTGTGCATCTAATTCAGAAGCTTTATCAGACAGACGGCTAAATCCGAACACATATGCCAGAGCCACAATAACTATTCCGCCTAATATATATAAAATTCTTAAATCATTTCCTGAACCTTTCTTTGTCTGACTCATATGAAAACCTCCTCTCCAATCTTATTCTGCTGCTTCTTCTGCTGCTTCTTCTTCCGGTACCGGTTCGTTGCTGTTAAACACAAAGGTTACATAATATCTCCAAGATTCTGCTTTACCTGTATCGGTATTTACCTCTGCTGTCATCGAACCAATTACCGGTGACTGGATATGATCAATCCCTTGGAAATTCAACAGCATCTGAGCCGCAGATACATATGTCTTAGAGTCGATTCTCAGTGTAACACTTCCTATACCATAATTATTTCCTGATCCGTCCGTTGTTCCGCTTGCTGCAAGCGCTGACGCATCCGTGGATGATAATTCCTTAACCGTCATGTTCTTAGGAAGAGTCTGTTCCAGTTCCGTAAGCAGATCATTCAATGCTTCATTAACCGTTCCTGTTGTCTTATCAAACTCCAGCATCTGGTTATAACGCATATCCGCTGTCTTATAATCATCATATACCTGCTGGACGTATGACAGACTCTGAATCTGGGACTCTAAGTCGGAATTCTTTGACTTGGCAGTCTGATACTTAAGTGCACCAGCCCCTACTAGTAAAACACTGATTGCAATACATCCGACGAAAATATACAAGGCACCCTGCACATTACTTTTACGTTCTGCGGAACGAAGATTATCCTTCGATTTGAATCCAACCGGTTCAATCGCAGCTCCCAGAACAGAAATAAACTCTACCTGAGCCATTCCACTTAAATAGACATCTTTTGTAAAGTTCACAGAATGAAGCTTGTCAAGCCGCTCTGCCGGAAGATCCAGCTCATGGCTGAATAAGTGTCCCATTCCGCGGACCTTTGCACCAATACCGGTTATGTATACTTTTGAAATCGTTCTTCCCGGATTCTTAGACAGGAAATAATCGATAACACGAACCACATTATTTACATGATAAGAGAGGGAATCGGTTACTTCCTCCCTGCCCCGGACACGATCCAGCATAACCTGCTTCTGCGCAGGATCTAACTGCAATGCGGATACCGAATCATATTCACTCGTATCAAGAGCAGAATAAAGAATCTCGTTTTTCTCCAATTCAATCTCTGCTTCCGACTCTGACTTTGCCCCAAAGATCGGATTACGAAGCACGGCATCATATACAGTGCTCATGCCGTAAGTAACCGTTCTCTGTAATAAAAGATCCATTCCTTTGATAATACTAATCATCGTATTCTCATCGTTAATCTGGACAACTACATTATAGCCGGAAGAAATCTCCCTTTTCATAATCTGGAACGAACTGTTTCCAACATAATCCATTGACTCAACGTTCAGTCCAAGACTCTTTGCAAACGCATAATAAGACTGCACAATCTGATCCGGTGCAGCCAGCAGTAACAGCTTAATCCCCTTATCCTGCCCGTCCTTAACCCGTTCAAGAACTTTATAGGAGAACGTATACTCTGCTACATTAACCGGAAAATAATCCTGTGCCCCACTTTCAACAATCCCCTGAATTAAAGAATCCTTCACAAAAGGAATGACCGCCTCACGGCTGGCAATCTTTGTGGAGTTCACAACGAATACAACATCTTTTGTTTTAATTGCATTCTCCGAAATTACCCTTCTTATTGCTGCGCCTAATGTCTGTGGATCACGAATAAAACCATCCTCCACACTTCCATTCGGCGTATCAAACATAACAGCCTTATACACCTTCGGTTTTGCAACCTTGTAATCCATCTCACATAATTTGATGCGGCGCAGGCCAATCTCAATGCTTAATACTTTTTTTGCCATAACTTACCTCCTATAATATGGATTTTCATATCGCACAATATTGCTTTAAAAAATAGATATCCCAGAACAATACTCTGCGATAGGAAAATCCGTTCTTTTTCTGTCTGATCGTCATGTAAATACAGACTAGATATTAATTCCACATAATCGAAGATACCAGCGAATCATCTCATCCCCCCACAGCATTGCCAAAACAATCCCAGCGGACAGATACGGTCCCATAGCAAGCACACTTCCCGTCTTTTCAATCTTCATACGAAGCACATGAATCACAGAACCAATCACACAGCCTAGTAAAAAAGCAACAATGATTTTCTGCCATCCAAGAAGCAGTCCTGCAGCTGCCATCAGTTTTACATCTCCACCACCAATGGCTTTTCCTCCTGAGAAATAATATAGCAATGCCAGGACAGCACTGACTGCAACCATACCGATCACATAGCTGATCCAGTTTTGATAATCAATTGCTGTATGACATACTGCCAGCAGAAAGATTACGATATTCACAGATAGCGGAATCTCATAGATCCGCCAGTCAATTACACTTAAAACTATAAGGGCAGATACCACTAGACAAAAGATCACGCTTGTCAAATTATAACCATTCGCCAAGAAAACGATTACATACAAAATACCATTCAACGCCTCAACTAGCGGATACTGGATGGATATCTTTTCCCTGCATTTACGGCATCTGCCCTTTAAACATACATAACTCATGATCGGCACCAAGTCATACCATCTCAGCTGATAGCCACAAGCCATACAATGAGAACGGGACTTCGATACACTTTCTTTCTTTGGAATCCGGAAGATGCAGACATTGAGAAAACTGCCAATGATGATCCCGTATAAAAATACAACGCTGTAGCATAGTATCGAATACAGTACTTCCATTTGTTTTCTCCTTTTCGTCACATCATAATCATAAACCGGATCATTCAACTACACTTGATATAGAGTGGGTATTAACCACTCTATATCAAGTCAAAAGACTTATATTAGTTTACTCCAACATCTGCTGCACCAAGAGTAGCAGTTCCTTCTTTTAACTGGCTCTCTTTACCACTGGAAATGAAG
>JAQXIP010000063.1 GCA_029007845.1 Clostridiales bacterium | reverse complement strand
TACGCTCGTTACGGCTGAACTGTTATGCTGGCAATGATGGAGCGATAAATTTATGTCTCCAGACCAATTACTTCACAACCGCTTCTAATCTATCGTCTTTTACGACAATCTCCAGCACATCCTGTGGTTTTACCTCATCACTAAGAATCTGTTTTGCCACCGCGGTTTCCACCTCTTTCTGGAGGTAACGCTTTAACGGACGGGCACCATATACCGGATCATAGGCGTGGCTCACAATGTAGTCTGCCGCTTCGCCAGATAATTCCACTTTTAATTCCTTATCGCGGATCCGGCGGTTCAGGTCATCCATCAGAAGTCCGAGGATTCCCGATACATTTTCACGGGTCAGAGGCTTAAACAGAATAATCTCATCGAGACGGTTTAAAAACTCCGGACGGAAATGTCCACGAAGTTCATTCATAACCGCATCTTCTGCCTCTTTCGTAATATTGCCCTGCTCATCGATTCCCTCTAACAGATAGGAGGAACCAATATTCGAAGTCATAATCAGAATCGTGTTCTTAAAGTCCACGGTTCTTCCCTGGGAATCCGTGATCCGCCCGTCATCGAGCACCTGAAGCAGCACATTAAATACATCCGGATGGGCTTTTTCTACCTCATCAAATAACACGACGGAATATGGTTTTCTACGGACTGCCTCTGTCAGCTGTCCGCCTTCTTCATATCCTACATATCCCGGAGGCGCTCCGATCAGTCTTGCCACGGAATGCTTCTCCATATATTCACTCATATCAATCCGTACCATATTCTGCTCATTGTCAAATAACGATGCTGCCAGACTTTTTGCAAGCTGGGTTTTACCAACACCAGTTGGTCCAAGGAACAGGAAAGAACCAATCGGCTTGGTCGGATCTTTGATTCCTGCTTTGGAACGCAGAATTGCCTCAGCGACCTTCGTCACACCTTCATACTGGCCAACTACATTTTTGTGGAGTTCTGCGTCCAGATGCAGCGTTTTCTCCCGTTCACTCTCGGTCAGTTTTGCAACCGGAATCCCCGTCCATTTCGACACGATTCTGGCGATCTCTTCCTCTGTTACACTTTCATGCACCAGCTCATGGGACTGGTTCTTCACCCGTTCTTCTTCCTCTGCCAGTTTTTTCTGAAGCTCCGGAAGTTTTCCATATTGCAGTTCTGCTGCTTTATTCAGATCATAATTCCTCTGTGCGATGGCAATGTCATTATTTAACTGCTCAATCTCTTCCTTGATACGGTTTACCTGTTCTACCGACTGCTTCTCTGCATCCCACTTTGCTTTCATGCCGGCAAATGCTTCTCTTTTTTCTGCCAGCTCCTTCTGAAGATGATCCAGACGTTCCATGCTGAGCCGGTCTGTCTCTTTCTTCAAAGCAGCCTCCTCAATCTCCAGCTGCATAATATGACGCCGCATATCATCCATCTCTACCGGCATGGAATCCAGCTGTGTCTTAATCAATGCACATGCCTCATCGACGAGGTCAATGGCTTTATCCGGCAGAAAACGGTCGCTGATGTAGCGGTCGGATAACATCGCTGCATTCACCAGTGCCGAATCGGTTATTTTAACTCCATGGAAGACTTCGTAACGTTCCTTCAGTCCACGCAGGATGGATATGGTATCTTCCACGGAAGGCTCATCTACTGTAACCGGCTGAAAACGGCGTTCCAGGGCGGCATCCTTTTCAATATATTCCCGGTATTCATTCAGGGTAGTGGCACCAATGCAGTGCAGCTCGCCCCGGGCAAGCATTGGCTTTAACATATTTCCCGCATCCATGGATCCTTCCGTCTTTCCGGCTCCCACGATGGTATGCAGTTCATCAATAAACAGAATAATCTGTCCGTCGCTTTTCTTGACTTCTTCTAACACCGCTTTCAGACGTTCCTCAAACTCTCCACGGTATTTTGCTCCTGCCACTAATGCTCCCATATCCAGGGCAAATATTTTTTTATCCTTCAGTGTATCCGGCACGTCCCCACGGACAATTCTCTGTGCCAGGCCTTCGACGGCGGCTGTCTTACCAACACCCGGCTCACCAATCAGCACCGGATTATTCTTTGTCTTTCTGGACAGTATCCGGATCACATTCCGGATCTCCCCATCACGGCCGATCACCGGATCCAGCTTCTGATCTCTTGCCCGCTGCACCAGATCATACCCATACTTCTCCAGCGTATCATAAGTAGCTTCCGGATTATCACTGGTCACAGACTGGTTGCCACGGACAGTTGCCAGCACCTTTAAGAAACCCTCTCTTGTAATTCCATACTGCCGGAACAATTCTTTTATCTCTTTGGAAGGCTTTTTTTGCATGCTTAAAAACAAATGCTCCACCGAGACATAGGAGTCCCCCATGGCGTTTGCCTCATCCTCTGCATAGATTAAAACCTGATTCAGGTCATTGCCAACATAGACCTGTCCTCCCTGTACCTTTGGGCGTTTGTCCAGAAGACTTTTCACATCCTGGAGAAAATGATCCGACGAGATCTCCATTTTTTCGATTAATTTCTTGATCAGACTGTCCTCCAGGGTTAATAGACTGTATAATAAGTGCTCCTGCACCAGTTCCTGGTGCCCGAAATCATAAGCCAGTTTTTCACAGTTCTGTACTGCTTCCATAGACTTCTGCGTAAATTTGTTTATATTCATAATGATGCCTCCTTTACTCCTTTTAGTTATCTGTTTGTTCTATATCAACTATAACACTAATGTCTCCAATTTGCAAGTATGTTTTTCTTAACATTTTACTAGGAATATGCTAAACTGAATATATCTAATTACATTGATTTTGAGGAGGCTTCCCCTTTGAACATACATATATTCCGAAAACCGCTTGAGAAAATCAAGTCATCTTATATCGTGGTCTTCACCTGTCTGGCAGGCTTATCTTTGATTGCTTTTTTTTATACCCGGTATTCCAATACCCTCAGCCAGCAGCTTTCCAGCCAGGCAACCAAGAACATGGTTGACAGCACTGATTTCGCCCTGAAATCAGAAAAAGATAAAATAAATGCGATCTTTTCCAATATGGAACAAGTTCTGATTCACTCGCCGGCTGCAACCCAGACTTCCTTTACCGAATCTGAGATGAATATTTACCTGAGTGACTATAACGCGACAAAACATCTTGGCCATCTGACGTACCGCTCCAAAGTGTACGTGGAGAACAACATCATGCCGGATATGACAAACAGTGAACGGATTCAGATGCAGAGTCTGTTGAATGGCTCTCTCCATTCATTTGCAGGCTTTCAGATTGCGGATTATTCCATGGCTCTTGCTATTCCGGTTCAGGATCAGTCACAGCATATAACAGGAGTTCTTTTCTCCTTTTATTCCACAGAAACCATGGCAGATATCGTTCTTTGGCCGTCCGATTACCGGTTTGGTTTTGTAAGTATCACAACAAACGATCCTTTTTCCATTTTTATGGATGATACCGGGACACTTTCTCCGGTTACTGATCTCTCACCTGACTTCGGCAACCTGACCCAGTATCTGTCCTCAAACACGTCGTATAATTTGGAAAAAGAAGCTGAAATCTGGAATGTCACCCTTCATGACACACAATATTACTGCCAGTATACGCTGGTTGGCAAAGCAAACCTTCTGTTGCTTAATTTTGTCCCTGTCAGCGAAATAAATTCTCCCTCTCAGGCGCTCACAGAACCGGCTGCCCGGTTAGCACAGCAGATTGTCGCTGTTTTTCTGATTGTGGCACTTATCATGTTTTCCTTTTACTGGATTACCGAATACAATATTCGTTCGGCAAAGGATCAGCTGTCAATTGAGAGCAAACGCTACCAGCTTGTTCTGGATCATACACCGGATGCACTGTGGGAATATAACATTCTTACAGACTGCATTACGAAAACGGATCCGGATCTTGGAATCTACACCGGTGAAACCTCGACAAAAGGCTTCCGCCAGGAATACCTTCGCCGGAAACTAATCCATCCGGATGATATTGTCCTGTTTAACGATATTTTCATGCTAATGGCACAGAAGGAACCTCTTATTAAGACAGAACTACGGGCAAAAAATATATCCGGCGACTATATCTGGTTCCGCCTTACTGCTAATGCCATCACAAATTCTGAGAATGAAGTGGTGTCCTATATCGGACAGACCATTGATATCCATCAGGAAAAGATGGAGCTGGAGGCTTTACGGGAAGCAAACCAGAAAGACCCTTTAACCCAGTTATACAACCGTAATGCCATATCCCTGCGCGTTGATGAAGCCATTTACCAGGAAATGAATGCCATGATTCACGCATTATGTGTCATTGACATCCATAATTTTAAAACCATTAATGAAACCTATGGCCATATGTTTGGAGATGCGGTCTTAATCGCACTCAGCTCCAAATTACGGAAATATTATCCGGATCCAAATCTTTGTGGACGAATTGGAGGAGATGAATTCATTTTGTTCCTGTACAATCTTCCTTCCATGGACTTTGCCAGGGAAGAGGTCAAGCGGATCATCAACATCTTCCAGAATATCTGCATCGATTATGGAAACCAGACGACATTAACCGGAAGTGTCGGTGTATCCGTTTTTCCAAATGATGGAACTGATTTTGAATCACTGCTGTCGAAAGCGGATACCGCACTATATTACGCACATATGATGGGTGATAATCATTATGCCTTTTATTCAAAGGACAGTATGTCCGATGCCAAAACTGCCCATATTGACTGGAACCCGATTTTTGAGTCCCATATCCATTCCAACAGTAAAACGCTGATTGATACCGGCTTAATTGGCAATGCCATTGACATCTTGTTTGATGCCAAAAACATTGACAGCTCTTTAAATATGATCCTTACCCTCATCGGAAATGCTTATAACCTCGATTCCATTTCCATTATGGAAACAAGCCTGGATGAGCAGAATCTGGAAGTGAGCTATGAGTGGATTGCCGATTCCATGAAGGCAAAAATCAGCCCGGTGGTTAATATTCCGATTACCAGCGAGGATGTAAGCTTTTTCCATCTGAGTAATAACGTAGTATTCTACACCTCCAACGTTACGACCATTGCGGAAAAAAGTCCATTGTGCCGAAAGAAATACCTGGATGGACTATCTGCGGTATTCCAGTGCCTGATTATGGATCAGGGACAGTATTGCGGCGCAATTACGTGTGCTTCGTATAGCCCTGACAGAGAATGGACGCCGATCGAAATTGACACCCTTTCCCTGTTCAGCAAAATACTAAGCGCCCATCTAATTAAAATGAGAAGCCAGAAATTAGCTGACTCGATTACCCTGAGGGATAGTCTGACAAAAGCTTACAATCTCTTTCCTTTTACAAAAGAGGCCGCAAAGATCGTACAGTCCCATCCGGAGAACCAGTATGCGCTGGCATATATGGATATTGACAAATTTAACTATATCAACGAAACCTATGGCTATAAAGAGGGCGACTATGTCCTGATTAGTTTTGCCAATACGATTGAATCTATTTTGCATGAAGGTGAACTGTTTGCCCGGGTTAATTCAGACAAATTTGTCGCCCTGATTGCCATTCATCCGGGAGAAGATTATCAGGAAGTCCTTTCCCGCCGCCTCATGCGGGAACTGGACGCAAAGATGAAAGAGATTCCGCGTTGTGGCTCCGATACGGATTTCCATCGGATCTATCTTGTGATCGGTGTGAACCTGGTTGACCGGAAGTACAATATGAGCTTGAACATCGACCGTGCCAATACGGCAAGAAAGAATATTGTAATCCATCACAAGTCAAAGATGGAGTATTTTGATGAAAAAATTAATTCCCATCTGACTCACCAGCTGGAAGTGGAAGAGGTAATGGAAAAAGCCCTTTTAAACGAAGAGTTTCTTGTTTATTACCAGCCGAAATTTGATTTGAAAAAGAACCGGATCTGCGCAGCAGAGGCATTGATCCGCTGGGAACGTCCGGGTATTGGTCTGGTTCCTCCAAATGACTTTATTCCGATATTTGAAAATAACGGATTTATTGTAGAAGTGGATTATTATGTGTATGAACATGTATGCAGGAAGATCCGGGAATTGCTGGATCAGAATATTCCGGTTGTTCCGATTTCCATTAACTTCTCCAGAATCCACGTATCAGATCCTCATTTTATTGAGCGGCTCACTGCGCCAATCAAACATTACCGGATTCCTACCAAGCTTCTTGTGATCGAATTAACAGAAAGCGCCCTGGTAGAAGAAAAAGAGGGCAACAACACGCTTCTTTCCTTATTAAATGAAATTCACCGCCGTGGTTTCCAGTTATCCATGGATGATTTTGGCTCCGGCATGTCCTCTCTGAATCTGCTTCGGACAATGCCTTTTGATGAATTAAAGCTGGATAAAGATTTCTTCCAGGAAGGCTCTGCAAACCGCCGCGAGCGGATCGTCATTAAAAATATTGTACATATGGCAACTGAGCTGAATATGACGATTGTGTCCGAGGGTGTGGAGACGGAAGAACAGGCCAAATTTTTACGGGATATTCACTGCCAGGTTGCCCAGGGATATTTATTTGACCGGCCGCTTCCGGAAGAAGTATTTATTGAAAAATATCTGGGCAGTCAGAAAGATGCCAGAACAAGCACTACATAGCTTGTTTCAAAGGTACAGTCTTTCAATTCAAATGCTCCATTCTGGATTAGTTTTGCCGTTGTTTCATACTGGTTATCCACATTGGATTTTAATCCGGTAAGAAACAACGGTATTCTTTTCTTTTTGAGCCGTTCCTGGAAAAGAAGCAGATTCTCTTTCTCCCCTTCGGTACATGCCGTACCGGAATGGTACGTATCATGAAGAACCGCTCCGATCTTTCCTTCATCAACAAGAAAGGAATCATAGTGTAGTCCTGGAACCGGTTTCAGACAGAGAACCTCTTTTCCACTTGCGAGGACTTGATTTCTCTTTAGTTCCTCGTATATCGTTCTTACATGAGAAAGACGTCCTTCCAGATCGGATGTACACACAACCTGCCGGTTCTCGACCCTGCCATAGCATTCTCCATAGGAAGAAAAATGATCGTTCTCATGATCGGCTTCCCGAAGCTGAAATGCATCGTAGATCTTTGTATCTTCTTCCGGATTCTGATAGATGACTACCGTTCCGGCTTCCGGATCATCCATAAGATAATCCATGCACCCTCTTACATTCACCTGTCCATTGGAACGGGGATCCTCAAGGCTGTAATTTGCCGCAGTAACCACCACGGGCAAATTAAGATCGCTGCATAAAATTCCCATAGCGGCTGCAAAATACGGCAGCGTATCAGAACCATGGGTGATGAGAATTCCATCCCAGGATTTTTCGTTATATCGTTCATGAATAAATGCACTGACCTCGCGCCATACAGCGGGTGTCTCATTTTCGCTTAACAAATTGACCGGCTGATAGATCGTGAGGGATTCTGAATCCATCCACTCCCCAAAAAGCGTTTCTGACACATCTATTTTTCCGCATTTAATCTGATGCTCCTTTTTTTCAATCTGGCTCCCGATTGTTCCTCCTGTGAGGATCACCATGATCGTTTTCATGTCTATCTCCTTCTCTCCTTTTTTAAGGATATCTCTCTCAAGTCTGCCCATCAGACGATAATATCTGCATACCGCCCATTTACTACTTTTATCAGATCATCGGGATGAAGCTCAATCTGGGAACCGATTCTTCCACCGCTTATAATGATTTTATCATGTTTTTTCGCACTTTCATGTACCACGGTTCCAAACTGCTTCTTCATCCCGATCGGTGTACAACCGCCGCGTACATAGCCGGTTATTGCAAAGATATCCTTAACATGGATCATTTCAACCGATTTTTCATTTACCTGTTTCGCCGCTTTCTTCAGATCCAGCTCTTCAGCAATTGGCAGTACAAATACATAGTAATTCTTGCTTTTCCCGATCGTAACTAATGTTTTAAAGGAAGATTCGTAAGGCTGTCCGAGAAGATCTGCTATGCTGACCCCATCATGAAACTCTTCACATTCATAAGTATGGACATCATACGGTATTTTATTACGGTCTAAGATGCGCATTGCATTCGTTTTGATTTCTTTTTCCTTTGACATAATCGTTTCTCCTTGCCTTATTCTCCCCACATTTCCTCAGAGTCCATCCAGACGGTAAATGGACCATCATTCAGCAGGGATACTTTCATATCAGCTCCAAACTGTCCTGTCGCAACATGTTCCACTCTCTTCTTACATTCCTTTATCATATACTCGTAGAGTGGTTCTGCCATATCCGGTTTTCCAGCATGAATAAAGGAAGGACGGTTTCCTTTTTTACAGTCTGCGTAGAGCGTGAACTGGGATACTAACAAAAGTTCACCATCCACGTCTGCAAGGCTCCGGTTTGTTTTCCCTTCCTCATCTTCAAAAATGCGCAGGTCAATGATTTTTTTAATCATTCGGTCTGCAATCTGCTCATTATCCGTTTCTTTTATTCCAATCAGGACAAGGTACCCTTTCCCGATTTTTCCAATTACCTGACCGTCAACCTCTACTTGCGCCGATGTTACTCTCTGTATTAATATTCTCATCCTTCAACCTGCTTTCTCTTTTTTTCTATCATGATACAAACAAAAAATGAGGTACAGTTGTCACGCCATACCCCATTTTCTTATGATAAACCCCGCCATAATTCTTATTTTCCTGCTTCATTCATACGGTAAATACTTTCCGAAATACTTTTTACCGAATCCGTAATCTCTTTGTAGATACCTGCGGAACGCTTTGACAATGCACCGGTTTCGTTCGCCAGCACCGCAAATCCGGCACCTGCCACTCCGGCTCTCGCTGCTTCGATGGAGGAATTCAATGCCAGAATATTCTGCTTTGATGCAATGGATTCCAGTTCTTTTGTCTTTGCCTGAATCGTTCCAATTAACTGGGTGGATTTCTTTAATTCTTCATCCATGATTGCCATTCGGTCGGTATTCAATAACTTACGGTCATATTCATTCTTCACCATATTGTTCACAATCTTTGCCAGAAGGCTTGCCGCTGCCCGGATGGCTTCTTCGTCACGAACTGGAACTTTATGTACTTCTGCAACCAGCCTGTCCGGATCAATATTCAGTTCGCCCGCAACCTTACGGATATACTCCTCATCTGGCTCCTTAGCAAGTACCTGGCCTCCGATAATGCTTCCAAGCTTCTCTCCATTCACGACAATATCTGCTGCAAAATCCATGAGACCTGCATGACAGTAATACACGCCCTTTTCTTCCTGGTCACATTTTTCACAGCGTCTTTTTCCCTCTGGTGATTTCCGTACACATTCCATACAGAAAGTAGTAAAATTACTTCCTTCTGTTAGATAATTACCATCTGAATCTACCGCAATTGCAGCTAATCCGGTTGCTTTTGAAAATTCATCCTGGATCTCCTGTAATTTTCCCACGTCCATAAAATCTTTCAATTTCATTGCGAAAAACCCCTTTCCTGTCCAACTAATCTCTCTTTTTCCATTGTATCACATAATCCAGCATTTTTCCACATTTTTATTAGTTTTAAGAGATATCCTATCTTTTTTTTGTGCATTATTCCAATCAATCGGACAGCAACAAAAAAGTCCCAAAGGAAAACCTTTGAGACCGGATTCATAGAGGCGACGACCAGATTTGAACTGGTGATCAGGGTGTTGCAGACCCGTGCCTTACCACTTGGCTACGTCGCCATATTCTATTTTATGCTTCCTTCTCGGAAAACATGAATGACTCCGACGAGAATCGAACTCGTGTTACCGCCGTGAAAGGGCGATGTCTTAACCGCTTGACCACGGAGCCCCACTATATAAAAAAGCTCCCCGAGTTGGGCTCGAACCAACAACCCCACGGTTAACAGCCGTGTGCTCTACCATTGAGCTATCGAGGATTATCTTTCTATGCACCTTCAAAACCACACATGGAAATTCTTTCTCATCCCGACCTTCCTGGTCAAGCCCTCGACCGATTAGTACTGGTCAACTACATACATTACTGTACTTCCATCTCCAGCCTATCTACCTCGTCGTCTTCAAGGG
>JAQXIP010000062.1 GCA_029007845.1 Clostridiales bacterium | reverse complement strand
TCCCGTTTTATCTATATAAATTTTATAATTTCTATCTTTTGTAAAGCTTTCATTACTTGGATTAAAATATACGCCCATACTTTGTATCACCTCATCATATATAATATTTTCCTGAATATACAGCATCTGTTTTTATTGCCCAATGCTTATTCTATTCTTCTGCAATTAATCTACAAATTCTTTGCTTAATAGAGAGATAATCGCTTTGCTTTACTCTTGCGAAGGATAAAAAAATCACAGGATATGTCCCTTGCAGCTTTCTATACTTTTCTTCCTCCCAAATAGCAAGCCCCTCAAACAAATCCCCTCTATCCTTATACTCTACAGAGAAGAACTAATTAATCATACTCATATTTAGCGTTTTTCCAAAGCGTCTTGGACGAATACTCAGGGTTACATCATCCCCACTTTCCCACCACTCCTTAATAAAATGAGTTTTATCTATATAAAAATAATTGCTTTCTCTCAATTTATCAAAGCTCTGGATTCCAAGTCCTACTGTTCGTTTCATATTACGCCTCCATTCTCACAAAAAATCCGTTACACCAATCTCTTGCCATTAGTATAACGGATTTCTTTTATAAATACAAACCTGATTACAGTTCAGCTGTGACGAGCGCACAGCCGCCGGAAGCACGCAGAATATCAGTTACCATGAAATATCCCTTTGAACACGTCGGCACTTGGTTTTGCGTTTTTTTGCAAAACCTTAGTACCACTACGTGTTCAATGGAGCGAAAGCGGGTACAACTTGTTTTCACACTCCAGTCGTGCTATCATTTATAGCAATCGGATGAGGAGAGAGAAAGGTATTAGTTTCCAATTCCAAAAATAAACTGATAACAAAAACCAATCAGGAGGTCACCATCCTTGAACACAAAAAAACAGTTTTTTATTCCGAGACAACTTATCATCCTTCTTCTCTGCCTCTCCCTTGTCTTATCCGGATGCGGTTTTCCGGTTCAGTCAGAGACTAAGGCAAAAGAAGCATTTGAGGAATTGTCCAACGACATTTTCACCACATCCGTTACATCCGATTCCCTGACCCTTAATTATACCCTTGCCCACCCGGAAAACTACGGAATCCAGAATCCACCAGTCACCTTGGGAAAATTTTCTT
The DNA here is from genome assembly GCA_029007845.1 of Clostridiales bacterium. Lineage (GTDB taxonomy): Bacteria > Bacillota > Clostridia > Lachnospirales > Lachnospiraceae > SUG1228. The sequence continues at coordinate 1,282 of JAQXIP010000062.1, read as the reverse complement.
TGTCGGAGATGAAAAAAAATCTGAAAGAGGCAGAAGATTTCCGTGACCGGTTAAAGAACATCCGCCGTTCTGCCCTCACCGAAGAACAAAAACTCACTTATGATATTCTTACGGATGCCTACAAGATAAACCCTTCCGAAGAGGATTACTTCCTGTATTATGAGGTATTAAGCCCAACTGTGGGAATACAGGCCCAGCTTCCTATTCTGCTGGCAGAATATCATTTTTATGAACAAAAAGACATCGACACCTATCTTCAGTTACTGCCTATGGTCTACGATTATTTTCAGGATATTCTTGTCTTTGAACAGGAAAAATCTGCTGCCGGTCTTTTCATGTGTGACCGGGCCGTGGACGACATTATAGATCAATGCAGTGATTTTATAAAAGAACCGGAAAAAAATGTTCTGATCACTTATTTTGATGAAAAGATCGATGCCCAGGAAGGATTGTCCCAAAAAGAGAGGACTGCCTATAAAAAGACCAATAAGAAACTGGTTCTCACAAAGATTATTGCGGCTTATGAACAGCTGATCAACGGACTCACCGCCCTGAAAGGCACCGGAAGATATGAAGGCGGTTTATGCAATTATCCGGATGGAAAAGCTTATTACACGGAACTATTAAAATCGGAAACCGGTTCTTCCTGGTCTCCAAAGAAAATGAAACATAAAATGAACAACGCCATCACAGACAGCTTCCGGATCATGGCAGAATCTTATCAGATTAATCCGGACATTTTGAACGAATGCAGTGAGATCGTGTATCCGCTGTCTGATCCGGACGAGATTCTTTCCTATCTGGAATCCACCATACAGACCGATTTCCCATCCATGGATCAGGTGCATTATACGGTAAAATATGTTCCAAAAGAACTGCAGGATTTTTTAAGCCCTGCCTTTTATCTGACGCCTGCCCTGGACCAGTCCAATGAAAATCATATCTATATTAATAGAGGAAAGAATAATAACCTGGACACTATCTTTACCACACTGGCACATGAAGGCTATCCGGGACATCTGTACCAGAATGTTTACTTTCAGCAGCAGAATCCGGATCCGGTACGCTATATTATTAATTATGAAGGTTACTCGGAAGGATGGGCAACTTATGTCGAGATGCAGTCTTACTACATGGCTGGTTTTTCAGAAGATATCGCTGCCGTATTAGAAGCAAACCAGATTGCCACCTTATGTCTCCACGGGGAAGTTGACCTGGGCGTGAACTATTATGGCTGGGGAATGGAAGAAGTCGCTGATTATCTGGAACCGTTTGGCATTAC
>JAQXIP010000061.1 GCA_029007845.1 Clostridiales bacterium | reverse complement strand
CAAAGATGATTTCAAACTTAGAACGAACCTATGAGATTCAGGAGAAGATCGGTTCCGGCGGCGGGGGCGCTGTATATAAGGCCTATCACAAACGTCTGGAAAAACTGGTCGTGATAAAAAAGATACATAAAGAAGTGCAGGACATCCTCAATTCCAGACAGGAGACCGATATTTTAAAAAATCTCCGTCATCCGTATTTACCGCAGGTACTTGATTTTTTTGAGATAGACGGGGAAATCTATACGGTTATGGATTATATTCCGGGAGAGTCCCTTCAGCAGCTGCTGGACTCCGGAAGAACATTCTCCCAGAAAGAGATTGTAAAATGGGCGAAACAGCTGGCAGATGCCTTATGCTATCTGCATCAGCAGAACCCGCCCATTATCCATGGAGATATCAAACCTGCTAATGTAATGCTTATGCCGGATGGAGATATCTGTCTAATTGATTTTAATATCTCATCGGTGTTTGACTCCGATAGACGGGGAGCCAGAACACTGGGGTACAGTAACGGATATTCTCCATTAGAGCAGTATCCGGATTATGCAAAAAGCCAGGCTGTTCCCTCCGGACAGGCAGCGGCAGAAGAAAACTGCACGGCTGCGTATGACCGGGAAGAGGAGAACGTCAGCCATACAGTTGCGTATGACCGTGAAAAAGGAGAGACCGCCAGCCATACAGTTGCGTATGACCGGGAAAGAGTAGAGACCGTCAGCCATACAGTTGCGTATGACCGTGAAAAAGGAGAGACGGTCAGTCATACAGTTGCGTATGACCGGGAAAGAGTAGAGACCGTCAGCCATACAGCTACCTATGACCGGACAAACAGGGAAGCACAAGTCCGGGTCAATGCTCCGGAGAATATCCCGGTGCTGCCAAAGGAGGCGGCCGGTACCCCTAAGAAAGCGGAACTTCCCTACGTCCGAATCGATGAACGTTCGGATATTTATAGCTTTGGTGCTACCCTGTATCATATGGTTTCCGGAGTCAGGCCAGAGAAAGCCACCCAAAAGGTTACGCCCATTACCAGGAGGGATGTACCGATCAGCGATGGTCTGGCATACGTGATCACAAAATGCATGGAGCCTTCTCCGGACAGGCGTTTTTCCAGTGTAGCAAAGTTAAGAAAAACGCTTGACCAGTTAGAAAAGCTGGATCGCCGGTATAAGCGGTTTGTATTACAGGAAGAAGTGGCAGTGATCGGTCTGATGGTTTTATTAGCCGCTTCGGTTCTGTGTGTATATTCGGGAAAACAGCTTATCTATAAGGATAATGTGGCCAAGTATAATGCGTGTATGGATCAGATTGAAGAGTGGATTGCAGAGGGAAATTATAAGCCAATTGAAGAAAAACTGAAACAGGCAGAGAATCTGCTTCCAAACCAGCTTCGCAGCCAATATGAACAACTGCTTTTTCAGTATGCCCAGGGTCAGTATGAAGAAGTATTCAGACTCATGGAATCTCTGATGGAAAAGAATGTACCGCTGGAATCGGAAGAGGCAAAGGTGATAAGCGAATGTTATTCGGTGGCAGCAAATGCCGCATTTGACCGTCAGGATTACAAACGTTCTGCAGAGTATTGGAAGAAGGCGATGGCTTACTGGCCTACCGAGGTTTCTTACTGCCGGGATTATGCCATTTCTCTGGCAAGAGATGGACAATTAATAGAGGCCGACCAGATACTCAGCCAGGCCATTGACAGAGGAATTAAGGAGGATTCTGTCTATTTGGCGGAAGGGGAAATCGCCCATACAAAAGGGGAATATAAGAAGGCAGAGAATTCGTTTCGGAAATGTCTGGATGTTTCAAAAGATGATTATATACGAATGAGAGCCTATGTTATATGCAGCATGACATATCAGGACGGCAAAAAGATCTGGAAAGACGGGGATAAGAAAGCAATTGCCCTACTGGAACAGGCAGACAAGGAACTGCCAGCTGCGCAGAATCTCGTTGTTCATGCAAAGCTGATAGAAGATTATGTGGCATATGGTAAGAAACAGAATAATACCAGATGGTATAAGAAGGCGATCCGTATTCTTGAAGAAGATATGGCAATTGGGAGAAAGGATTACCAGAATATGGCAAATCTTTCCCTGTTGTACCGTAAGACAGGTAATTATGAAAAGTCGCAGGAGATTCTCTCTAAGATGCTTAAAGAATATGGGGAAAAATATGAAACCTATAAAAAGCAGGCATTTTTAGAGGCAGATATCCAGAGCAGTCTGCCCAATAACCGGCGGTCTTATGAAACATTTTATTCCTATTATAAGAAAGCAATGAATCTCTATACAAAACAGGCAGAGCAGGAGGATTCAGAGATGGTTTACCTAAAACAGATTTACAGCGAACTGGTAGAGGGTAACTGGCTTAGTGAATCCGAATAGGACGGGAGGTGGACACATGTCAACAGGGTATCTTCTGCTTTATGCCGGTGCAGGCGGAATGATTCTTACACTCTTACTGGCCGTTGGACTGGTACTCTATTTTCCAAAAAAGAAAAAAAGACTGTTGGATCGGATCCGGGAAGAATTCTAACAAAGCGCTGCTCCTCATGGCTGAAACATCATTTTTTCTTCAAATCCCTCTGTAAAATGCAGCTCATAATCATCTGTAATGAATACAGCATACGTATCATCCATGGACTCAACCAGCTTCTTTCCTTTCTCAAGTCCGAGAACCATGCAGCTTGTGCTCAAGGCATCTCCATCGACGGAGGCGGGGGAGATGATGGTAACCGCAATCAGGTTATTTTCCACCGGATAACCGGTGGAGGGATCCAGGATGTGGTGGTAAAAATGGTTGTCTTTCCGAAAACAGCGTTCATAGATGCCGGAGGAGACAACCGAACAGTCCGATACGGAGATTGAGCCGATCGTGTCGCTGTATTCTTCAAATGGTTTCTGAATGCCAATCTGAAATGGTTTGCCATCCGGCTTCGTTCCGATACACAGTACGTTCCCCCCAAGGTTTATGATGCCGCTTGTGACACCTTGGGAGATCAGGTATTCTTTTAAACGGTCTGCGATATATCCTTTGGCAATTGCGCCAAGATCCAGAACTGTTTTCTCGTCCTTTTTCGTAAGGACATGATTCTCAATCGATAGATTTTGATAATTTACATGTAAAAGCGCAGACTGAATCTGGGTGTCGGAAGGGATGAGAGGTGTTTCCGATTCAGAAGCAGCGCTGAAGTTCCACAGGGAAGATACGGTGCCGATCGTAGGATCAAAGGCACCGTTGGTCCGTCTGGCATAATCAAGGGCGGTGGAAAGGATTTTTTCGGTATCCTCCGATAAAGAAAAACTGCTATCCGATGATTGATTTATTTGACTGATTTCACTATAATCTAAAGTACGGCTGAATGTCTTCTCATATTGGTCAATCAGATCAAAGCATTGGTCGATGAGAGACTGTTTTTTCTGGTCGTATAATGTAATGGTAACATACGTATTTAAGGCAAGCTTCGTATCACTTAATGGCTCCGGGCGGCTGCTGTTATTCTGGCATCCGGTAAGTGACAGGCATAATACCGCTTCGTTTAACAGCACAAAGACCAGAAGAAGCGGCAGGATTTTCGTTTGTTTCATAAAAGGAATCCTCCAGGTGTTTGGGTGATTGATACTTCCAACTGATTATAATTATGACAGAACCTGGCTGTCAAGAAAAGAGGAAAGATGAACCGAGCAGACAGACGGCTTTTTTTTGCACTTCTTATTGTTTCCTTTGCAGGGCTGATTCTTTATTTTACCGGTCACTTTGGAGGCGATTATGTAGTGGTAGAAGTAGACAAAAAGCAATATGGAATCTATCCTGTGGGAATCAACCGGAGTATCCCGATTACCACAGCCTGGGGAAACAATGAACTTGTAATTGAAGACGGAGAAGTCTATATGAAAGAGGCGGACTGCCCTGACCGGTTATGTGTCAAACATGGGAAATTACTTGGTGCGCAGGATAGTATTGTATGCCTGCCCCATAAAGTAGTTGTTACACTGAAAAAAGGACAGGCAGGAGAGGGGGAAACCGATGCAACCGCACAATAGAAAAAGTGCATACCGGGTGGCTTATTTTGGAATGCTGACGGCTGCGGCATTTCTCCTTGGGTATGTGGAAAGCCTGATTCCGTTCTCACTTGGAATCTATGGGGTAAAGCTGGGACTTGCGAATCTGGCAGTATTGATTGCCTTGTATCGGATGGGAGGCAGGGAAGCGGTTATGGTATCCCTTCTTCGGGTGTTACTCACGGGTTTTACGTTTGGCAATCTTTCTATGATGCTGTATAGCTTTGCAGGAGGAATGTTATCCTGTATCGTGATGATACTGGCACAAAGGTATACAAGGCTTTCGATAACCGGGGTAAGCATTCTTGGGGGGATTTTTCATAATATTGGGCAGCTTTTTGTGGCGGTTTTTGTTCTACAGTCGGTTTCCCTGCTTTTTTATGGGATTGTACTATTGGCAGCAGGGACATTTACCGGCCTGGTCATTGGACTGGTGGCAGATCAGGTGCTTCGGCATCTGCCAGAGAGTATGAAGTAATGCTTGAAAAAGGTGTCAGGCAATTGGTGTAAACGGTTGCATAAGGAAAAGAGGATGAGTATATGGGTATGGATACAGCTAACAACGAGAAACTGTTAAGGGAAATGCTGGAAAAAAATTTTCTATATTCCCTTGTGTTTGGAGAAAATTTCCGGTGGGAGTATGAAAAATTAAAGAATGCGCTGCATCTGGGGCAATACGGCTGCGTGATTATGATGATCTGCAGAGGGGAAGGCCGTATGAGGGAAAAAAAGCTCATGGAAAATACAAAAAAACTTGCCCAGGAATTGGTGAAGGTTTTTTCACAAGAAAAATACCAGGCAGTGGTGGGACCGTATACAATGGGGAAAATCAGCATTTACCTGGACTTTGGCGATCGGATGCCTGCTTATGAGGAACGTGAAAAAATCCGGGTATTGTGCCATGAGATCGTCCGTTACCGGAAAGTGGAACGGGGAGTAAAGATGGAAGTGGCCATGGGAATCGGGGGGACCTATCCGATTGAAAGCGCCCATAATTCCTATATTGAGGCGTTGGACAGCATAGGGTATTCGAAAAATGATACCCCGATGCTTTATGAACGATGTATCAAACAGCAGCTGTCCAGACTTCAGTACCGCGAGTTAAAGGAAGAACTGCTGAAAAATGTAGGAAGAGGGAGGATGGAGGCACTGCTTGTGCTCCGCCAGATGTTCAAGACTCTGGAAAACTTAAGTCCGGTGACCCGGAAAAATAAGATTCTGGAAACGATTGTGCTGGCAACGAGGGAAGTGCAGTTTGCGGATTACTCAGAAGCAGATTTTATGGATTATATAGCCTGTGCAAAAGAAATTGATTCCATGGACTGGGATGCCATGAAAGAAAAAGCCGAGCAGCAGATCCGCTATCTTGTAAAAGTGGTTCGGTTTTCAAAGCAAATGGTTCGTTCGGAACTGGTGACGCAGACCATCCAGTTTATGGAGGAACACTATCAGGAGGAGATCTCTCTACAGGAAGTGGCGGATCAGCTGGGTGTTACGCCTCAGCATTTAAGTAAGCTGTTTAAGAAGGAAACGGGGAAGAATTATATTGACTGGCTTACCCATCTTCGGATTGAAAAGGCAAAAGAGATTCTCTTGACCGGAAAGGTAAGCATACGGGAGGTTGGATATCTGGTTGGAATCCAGGATCCGAATTATTTCAGCCGGCTATTTAAGAAAAATGTAGGGGTATCCCCGTCGGAATACCTGAAAGGAAACTGATCAGCAGTAGGAGTTAAAGAACAGACCGCTGTAAGCGGATGTCATATAGGGGTTGGAAAACCCCGGTTTTGAGAAATTAGGGTAGGTCACGATCTTTTTGTCCACGTATTCCATCGGGTTGAGGGAAAATGCCGCAAACGCACGGGAAAGAGAAGCCCCGAAGCTTGTGCTTCCTTCAAAAAGCGAAAAAAGATCCTGATCCACGGCTGCCTGTTCCGTGAGAAAATGGTCGGTATGCATGTACCCCTCTTCGTCAAACGTAATGCCTGCAGATTCTAACTGGTTTTTATGAGGCTGGATGGTGGCGTGAAGGATATTAAGAATCCGTCCGGCAGCAGGGTTATTCGTTGTTTCAGTGGAAACCATACCTACGAACTGGTTGTACTGGTCAGCCAGTTCATCCATTCCCTGGTTAATAAGGGCAGTGTCCGGTACAAAATGTACAAAAACCGGCTTCTGGGATGCCTCATGAAAAGCCAGGGAAAGGGTTTTGTTCACCAGAACCTCATTGGACGTGGCAGTCTGTGGAGTGCCGTTCACCAAAAAGGAAGCGTTCGACGGACGCTGGGTAACGTGATTCAGGTCGTAATATTCAATAATTCCGGACATGCCCGGATAGGACAGGTCACGAAGCTGGAACAAAAGAGAGTCCCACACTTTTTGTTCGCCGGTGCTTTCCAGATTCAGTGCAACGGTATCGTTTCCTTTCTGGTAATCCAGAGAAGCCTGTATTCCCAGATGAGACTGGTTGATAAACTGCTGCATGCGGGTGAGAATGTCCAGATTGTTTTCTTTCTCCCCAACCGGAAAACGGAAGTCATACTGCTGGTTCCCGGTAAGAAGGCGGAACGTGTAATTACCGGCATTCGGACCGGAAGAAGAAGCGTACAGGGGATAGCCGGAATTCTTCTGCGGTTTTGCAACCTGATCTACCTCGATATAGAATTCTTCCGGAAGCGCGTCCGGATTCGTGGACAGTAAGTGAGCCGAAACGGAAGCATCATCTGATTGTGCTTTCTGATAGAGAAGAATCGAATCCGGTTCCTTCTTTTCCATCGATTCGAGTGTCTGGTGCAGCCGGAGGGAAGATTCCTTTAAACTCAAGGCGAAGTTCTGGGTGCGGTCAGTTAACCGGATCAGATAAAGAGGCGAATCCTTACTCACTTTCCGTATCTGGTTATAAATGGAGCGCAGTTCACTGGACTTGTGGGCTGCCGGTTTGAGCCTGCTGGTGGACAGATTCGCAGACATGAGATGATTATATACGGATAGATCCATAATGATTTCCTCCTTTCCTGCCGTTTTTTAAAAAAATGATGCAAGTTATCCTTATTGTAACATGTTTAAAATACTCTGTCGATTGACAGAATGACGGTTTTTGGGGAGGAATAAGGGGTGGATTTCAATCAAAATGACGTGAAAAACTAGTTGACGTATGAAAAACAGCATGATATACTATTACAGTCTGGCGATGGAATAGGTCTTTTTTTTATGCCTAAAAATATTCACATCAATTGGAGGTGGCGATTGTGCGCGTAAAAATTACATTAGAGTGTACAGAGTGCAAACAGCGTAATTATAATATGACAAAGGAAAAGAAATTGCATCCTGACCGTATGGAAACAAAAAAATACTGCAAATTCTGTAGAAAACACACGTTACACAAAGAAACAAAATAGGATTCATAATAGACAGCCTGCGTTGTCTACATGAAAGGAAAGTGACAAGATGGGAGATTCAGCAAATACTACTGATAAAGCACCCAAGCAGAATTTCATTAAGGGTTTGAAAGCAGAATTCCATAAGATTATCTGGCCTACAAAGGACGATGTAGCAAAGAAAACGGGAGCCGTTGTTTCCGCTTCAGTAGTCTTAGGTCTTATTATCGCGTTACTTGATATGATTATCAAATACGGATTTGATAAGATTCTTTAAGATAGGATAGGGTGATGTTATGGCAGATTCAGAAGCAAAGTGGTATGTAGTCCATACTTATTCCGGTTACGAGAATAAGGTAAAGGCGAATATTGAGAAAGCAATTGAAAACAGAAAGCTTCAGGATCAGATTCTGGAAGTGTCAGTTCCGATGCAGACCGTTGTAGAAGTCAAGAATGACGTGAAGAAACCGGTGCAGAAAAAGATGTTTCCTGCATATGTTCTGATTAACATGGTTATGAATGACGATACATGGTATGTAGTAAGGAATACCCGTGGCGTTACAGGATTTGTTGGACCAGGATCCAAACCGGTACCTTTGACAGAAGAGGAAATGCAGAACATGGGACTTCATGAATCGGAAGAGTTTTCCATGGATCTGGAGATTGGCGAAACTGTCATGGTAACATCCGGTGTCTGGGAGAATACAACCGGTATCGTGAAGCAGATTAATAACAACAAACAAAGCGTTACGATTAATGTTGATATGTTTGGACGTGAAACCCCGGTAGAAGTGGGATTCATGGATATCAAAAAGATTTAATCAGGAGGTAAGCTATCATGGCTAAAAAAGTAGAAGGATATATTAAATTGCAGATTCCTGCAGGAAAGGCAACACCAGCCCCTCCGGTTGGTCCTGCATTAGGACAGCATGGTGTAAACATCGTGCAGTTTACAAAGGAGTTTAATGCGAGAACAGCAAATCAGGACGGAATGATTATTCCGGTTGTAATCACTGTTTACGCAGACAGAAGTTTCAGCTTCATCACCAAAACTCCTCCTGCAGCAGTATTATTAAAGAAAGCCTGCAACATTCAGTCTGGTTCTGGTGTTCCAAATAAGACAAAAGTTGCAACTATTTCAAAAGACAAGATTAAAGAAATCGCAGAATTAAAGATGCCTGATTTAAATGCAGCAAGCATTGAAGCAGCTATGAGCATGATCGCTGGTACTGCAAGAAGCATGGGTATCACAGTAGAAGAATAAGAAATGAAGCAGTTCCGGATCCACTCCGGGGCAAAAGGCATAAAGACAGACAGATATTCCACAGATCGTATCAGTGGGAGGGTATGGCGACTTATTGACTGACTCAAGGAAGAAAGTAAGTAAGGCTATCATCCCCGATAACTACCACAGGAGGTTAATTTTATGAAAAGAGGAAAAAAATATGTTGAGGCTGCTAAATTAGTAGACAGAGCTACTCAGTATACAACAGCCGAGGCTATGGATTTAGTAAAGAAAACTGCAGTTGCAAAATTTGATGAAACAGTAGAAGCTCATATCAGACTTGGTGTAGATGGACGTCATGCAGACCAGCAGGTACGTGGTGCGGTTGTACTCCCTCATGGAACAGGTAAAACCGTTCGTGTGTTAGTATTTGCAAAAGGTGATAAAGTTGACGAAGCTCAGGCTGCAGGCGCTGACTATGTCGGCGGTGAAGAACTCATTCCGAAGATTCAGAACGAAGGATGGTTTGAGTTCGATGTAGTTGTTGCTACACCGGATATGATGGGTGTTGTTGGTCGTCTGGGTCGTGTCCTCGGACCAAAAGGCTTAATGCCAAACCCAAAAGCAGGAACTGTTACCATGGATGTTACAAAGGCAGTTGCTGATATCAAAGCAGGTAAGATCGAGTACAGATTAGATAAAGCAAACATCATTCATGTTCCAGTTGGAAAAGCTTCTTTCACAGCGGAACAGTTAAGTGAGAACTTTGAGACTTTAATGGGTGCAATTGTAAAAGCAAAACCAGCAAGTGCAAAGGGTCAGTACTTAAAGAATGTAACAGTTGCTACAACAATGGGACCTGGTGTGAAAGTAAACCCGGCTCAGTTCTTATAAGATTAAGAACCATTGACTGCACGTCCGCAAAGAAACTGTGGATGTGCAGTAACAGTTCAGCCGTGACGAGCGCACAGCCGCTGGAAACTCGCAGAATATCAGTTACCATGAAATATCCGCTTTCGCTCTGTTGAACACACAGCGGTACTAAGGTTTTGCAAAAAACGCAAAACCAAATGTCAACGTGTTCAAAGGGATATTTCATGATACCTGATATTCTGCGTGCTTCCGGCGGCTGTGCGCTCGTTACGGCTGAACTGTTACGAATTACAACCTTGGGAGTGAAAAAACACTTGACAGACCAGATAAAACTATGGTATAAAATACGTTGTGTGAGCCATCAGGATAAGGCTTACATGTGATGCTGCCTAAGACAGCAGGTGTTCCGGATGGAACGTAAGCACAGCGCCTGCCGAGGAAAGTGAGAATCTTCTGACTAATCCCTCTCCGTCTTAGTACGGAGAGTTTTTTTGTTAAGATAATTTTCCTTAATAGAGCGGCATAAGGGGAAAGTCCCCGGAATCTAATAAGGAGGTAACTAGTGTCATGGCAAAAGTAGAAGTAAAACAGCCTATCATTGAAGAGATCAAAGGTCATGTTGAAAGTGCACAATCCATCGTGGCAGTTGACTATCGTGGCTTAACAGTTGCACAGGATACCGAACTGCGTAAACAGTTAAGAGAAGCTGGTGTCGTATACAAAGTATATAAAAACACATATTTAAAACGTGCTTTTGAAGGTACGGACTACGCACAGCTTGATGGCATTTTAGAAGGACCTACAGCCGTTGCATTTTCTATGGAAGACGCAACAGCCGGTGCCAGAATTCTTGCAAAATTTGCAAAAGATGCAGAACAGCTTGAGTTCAAAGGTGCAGTCGTTGAAGGTACTTTCTACGATGTGGACGGGATCAAAGTTCTTGCAACAATCCCTTCCAGAGAAGAACTGCTTTCCAAATTACTTGGAAGTCTGCAGTCTCCTATTACGAACTTTGCCCGTGTGCTTAAACAGATCGCTGAACAGGGCGAGAATGCTGCAGAATAAGCAGTAAGCAAAACAGGTAAAGACACATTTTTGCAGTAACAAAAAAGTATCAGATGAATGAAAAAGAATTAATGGAGGTAAACAAAATGACAACTCAGGAATTTATCGAAGAGATCAAGAAATTATCCGTATTAGAATTAAACGATTTAGTAAAAGCTTGTGAAGAAGAGTTTGGTGTATCTGCAGCAGCAGGTGTTGTTGTAGCAGCAGCAGGCGCAGCAGGCGGTGCAGCAGCAGAAGAGAAGACTGAATTTGATGTTGAGTTAACAGAAGTTGGTCCTAACAAAGTTAAAGTTATCAAAGTTGTTCGTGAAGCAACTGGTCTTGGCTTAAAAGAAGCAAAAGAGGTTGTAGACGGAGCACCTAAGGTAATCAAAGAAGCTGCATCTAAAGAAGAAGCAGAAGAAATCAAGACAAAATTAGAAGCAGAAGGCGCAAAAGTTACATTAAAATAATGGTAGCTGCTTCCTAAGCGCAAAAAAAGCTGTCACCTGTAACAGGGTGGCAGCTTTTTTGTTACAATAGGACACAGCCAAGCGCACAGCCGCCGGAAGCATGCAGAATATCAGGTACCATGAAATACCCGCTTTCGCTCCATTGAACACGTAACGGTACTAAGGTTTTGCAAAAAAATGCAAAACCAAGTGCCGACGTGTTCAAAGGGATATTTCATGGTGCCTGATATTCTGCGTGCTTCCGGCGGCTGTGCGCTTGTCACGGCAGAACTGTTACAACGGTAGCTGCAAAAAAAGTTTGACTTCTTGACAAATCTGTGCTAAGATGAAAAATGCACTATTGTGGTAAATATGCCCATACGCAAATCTTACACTTATTATAGCATATTCGCCAGTTACAGTAAAGTATTTCTGAAGAAAACAAACCTTCAGATACACATAAAAAATTCAAGGGGTGACAACGTCAATGGAAAAAAACAGAATACGTCCGGTACATGTTGGTAAAGGCGTAAGAATGAGCTATTCACGGCAAAAAGAAGTCCTGGAAATGCCGAACCTGATTGAGGTCCAGACGAAATCCTATCAGTGGTTCCTGGATGAAGGACTGAAGGAAGTATTTCGTGACATCTCTCCAATTTCAGACTACAGCGGTCATCTGAGTCTGGAATTCGTTGATTTTACATTATGTGAAGATGATGTAAAATACACGATTGAAGAGTGTAAGGAACGGGATGCAACCTACGCAGCACCATTGAAGGTAAAAGTTCGTCTTCATAATGAAGAAAGTAAAGAAATTAATGAACATGAAATCTTCATGGGCGACCTTCCGTTAATGACGGCAACCGGAACATTTATTATCAACGGTGCAGAACGTGTTATTGTCAGCCAGTTGGTACGTTCCCCAGGTATCTATTATGCCATTGGACATGATAAGATTGGTAAGACGCTTTATTCCTGTACTGTTATTCCAAACCGTGGTGCATGGCTGGAATATGAGACCGATTCCAATGACGTATTCTATGTACGTGTGGATCGTAACCGTAAAGTTCCGATTACTGTGTTGATTCGTGCACTTGGCGTTGGAACCAATGAAGAAATATTAGAACTCTTTGGTGACGAAGTAAAGCTTCACCAGAGTATGGAGAAGGATTCTTCCAATGACTACGAGAGTGGTCTTCTGGAATTATATAAGAAACTGCGTCCGGGTGAACCTCTGGCAGTGGAGAGTGCCCAGAGCCTGATTGAAGCAATGTTCTTTGATCCGAGAAGATACGATCTGGCAAAAGTAGGACGTTATAAATTCAATAAAAAGTTAGCATTTAAAAACCGCGTAGCAGGCTTCCGCCTGGCTGAAGATGCGGTAAATCCTGCCACGGGTGAAGTCTATGAAGCAGGTACCCTGATTACAGAAGAGCTTGCCACAACCCTTCAGAATGCGGCACTTCCATATATCTGGGTGCAGACCGAGGAAAAGAAGGTAAAAGTACTGTCAAACCTCATGGTAGACCTGAATGAATATGTAGATGTTGACAAAGCCGAAGTAGGTGTAACCGAAGATGTATACTATCCGGTCTTAAAAGAAATTCTCGATCAGTATACCGATCTGGAAGACATCAAACAGGAGATTAAGAAGAATATCTCAGAGCTGATTCCAAAGCATATTACAAGAGAAGATATTTTCGCTTCCATCAACTATAATATGCATCTGGAATATGGTGTGGGAAATGAAGATGATATCGATCATCTGGGTAACCGCCGTATCCGTGCGGTTGGAGAACTGCTTCAGAACCAGTACCGGATCGGATTATCCCGTATGGAGCGTGTAGTTCGTGAACGAATGACTACCCAGGATATGGAAGGAATCTCACCACAGTCCCTGATTAATATCAAACCGGTGACTGCAGCGGTGAAGGAATTCTTTGGAAGTTCCCAGTTGTCCCAGTTCATGGATCAGAACAACCCACTGGGTGAGCTGACCCATAAGAGACGTTTATCCGCATTAGGACCAGGTGGTCTGTCCAGGGACAGAGCCGGATTCGAGGTACGAGACGTACATTACTCCCATTACGGAAGAATGTGTCCGATTGAGACTCCTGAAGGTCCGAATATCGGTCTGATTAACTCCCTTGCATCTTATGCAAGAATTAACCAGTATGGTTTCATTGAGGCACCATACCGTAAAGTAGATAAAACCGATCCAAATAATCCACGGGTTACGGATGAGGTTGTTTACCTTACCGCGGATGAAGAAGATAAATATGTAGTCGCTCAGGCGAATGAGAAACTGGACGAGAATGGTTATTTTGTAAATAACAATGTATCCGGCCGTTTCCGCGATGAGACTTCCGAGTTTGAAAAGAAGAAGATTGACCTGATGGACGTTTCTCCAAAAATGGTATTTTCTGTGGCAACTGCCATGATTCCATTCCTGCAGAATGATGATGCGAACCGTGCGCTGATGGGTTCCAACATGCAGCGTCAGGCTGTGCCGCTGTTATTTACGGAAGCACCGGCAGTTGGTACCGGTATGGAGATGAAGGCAGCGGTGGACTCTGGTAACTGTGTCGTTGCCACCGCAGATGGTGTGGTTGTAAAGTCCGCTTCCAATGAGATTGTAATCAAAGAGGAGGATGGCAAAAATCACAGCTACCGCCTGGAGAAATTTGTCCGCAGTAACCAGGGAACCTGTATGAACCAGAAACCGATTGTGGAAAATGGAGATCATGTAAAGAAAGGTGATGTCATCGCAGATGGTCCTTCTACCTGCAATGGTGAAATCGCTCTTGGTAAAAACCCATTAATCGGATTCATGACATGGGAAGGTTACAACTACGAGGATGCGGTATTATTAAGCGAGCGTCTTGTTCGCGATGATGTATATACATCGGTTCATATTAATGAATATGAAGCGGAAGCAAGAGATACCAAGTTAGGGCCGGAAGAGATTACAAGAGATGTTCCGGGTGTCGGTGATGAAGCACTGAAGGATCTGGACGAAAGAGGTATTATCCGGATTGGTGCGGAAGTTCGTGCCGGAGATATTCTTGTTGGTAAAGTAACGCCGAAGGGAGAAACGGAACTGACTGCAGAAGAGCGTCTGCTTCGTGCAATCTTTGGTGAGAAGGCAAGAGAGGTAAGAGATACTTCCCTGCGTGTGCCACATGGCGAATTTGGTATTATTGTGGATGCCAAGGTATTTACAAGAGAAAATGGAGATGAGCTTCCTCCGGGAGTGAACCAGAGTGTCCGTATTTACATTGCCCAGAAGAGAAAGATCCAGGTGGGTGATAAGATGGCCGGACGTCATGGTAACAAGGGTGTGGTTTCCCGTGTGCTTCCAGTAGAGGATATGCCGTTCCTTCCAAATGGCCGTCCGCTGGATATCGTGTTAAACCCTCTTGGTGTGCCTTCCCGAATGAACATTGGACAGGTTCTGGAGATTCACTTAAGCCTTGCTGCAAAAGTTCTTGGATTTAACGTATCCACACCGGTATTCGACGGTGCAAACGAGTTCGACATTATGGATACCCTGGAACTGGCAAATGATTATGTAAATACACCGCTGGATGAATTCCAGGAGAAATATAAAGATATTCTGGATCCTGAGGTAATGGAATATCTGGTAGAAAACCAGGATTACCGTAAAGAGTGGGCAGGTGTGCCGATTAACCGGGATGGAAAAGTCCGTCTGCGTGATGGCCGTACCGGAGAATATTTTGATGGTGCAGTAACCGTTGGATTCATGCATTACCTGAAGCTCCATCATCTGGTTGATGATAAGATCCATGCACGTTCCACTGGTCCTTATTCCTTAGTAACCCAGCAGCCACTTGGTGGTAAAGCTCAGTTCGGCGGACAGCGTTTCGGAGAGATGGAAGTATGGGCACTGGAAGCATATGGTGCAGCATACACTCTTCAGGAGATTCTGACGGTAAAATCCGATGATGTGGTAGGCCGTGTGAAGACCTATGAAGCCATTATCAAAGGGGATAATATATCCGAGCCGGGTATTCCGGAATCCTTTAAA
This sequence comes from Clostridiales bacterium, assembly GCA_029007845.1. Classification (GTDB taxonomy): domain Bacteria; phylum Bacillota; class Clostridia; order Lachnospirales; family Lachnospiraceae; genus SUG1228. Next base: position 9,284 of record JAQXIP010000061.1, on the reverse strand, counting down.
GTATTGTTAAAAGAACTTCAGTCCCTTGCGCTGGATGTTACCGTACTGGACGAAGATGGAAATGAAGTTCAGATGACGGAAAACATTGATTATGGTGAAGAAGATCTGACTCCTCTGATTGAGGGAGATGACAGTTTCCGATATGATACCGGAAGTGGTTTTGAACAAGCCGGTTTCAGCGAAACAACTGCAGACAAACTGGATGAATCCGTATTCGAAAGCTTTGATGATGAGATAACGGATGAAAGCGAAGACGCAGATGATGAGCTGGATCTTTCGGAAGAACTTGATTTTCCGGAATCAGATGATGAGAACGAATAAGCAGAACGTTAGTAATTTCACTAAGTAATTTCACATAGAAGGGAGCACCAAAGGATGTCTGAAATCAGCAGTGTAAATGAAGAAAAACATTTGACCTATGATGCGATTAAGATTGGGCTGGCATCCCCGGAAAAGATCAGAGAATGGTCCCGGGGCGAAGTCAAAAAGCCGGAAACCATCAATTATAGAACTCTGAAACCAGAAAAAGACGGACTGTTTTGTGAAAAAATCTTTGGACCGCAGAAGGACTGGGAATGCCATTGCGGAAAATATAAAAAAATCCGTTACAAAGGGGTTGTCTGTGACCGATGCGGTGTAGAAGTGACCAAAGCGAGTGTGCGCCGTGAACGGATGGGGCACATTGAACTGGCAGCGCCGGTATCCCACATCTGGTATTTCAAGGGGATTCCTAGCCGTATGGGACTGATTCTGGATCTTTCCCCTAGAACGCTGGAAAAAGTACTTTACTTTGCGTCATACATTGTGCTGGATGCAGGAACTAGTGACCTGCATTACAAACAGGTATTAACGGAGAGAGAATACCAGGAAGCAAGAGAGAATTATGGAAGCAATTTCCGTGTTGGAATGGGTGCAGAAGCAATCCTGGAATTATTACAGGCAATTGATCTGGAGAAGGAATCAGCCGAGTTAAAGGAAGGCTTAGTAGATGCAACCGGTCAGAAACGTGCCCGTATCATCAAACGTCTGGAAGTAGTAGAAGCATTCCGTGAATCCGGTAATAAGCCGGAGTGGATGATTCTTACGGTCGTTCCGGTTATTCCGCCGGATATCCGTCCGATGGTACAGCTGGATGGTGGACGTTTTGCAACTTCCGATATGAACGATCTGTACCGCCGTATTATCAACCGTAATAACCGTCTGAAACGGTTATTAGAGCTAGGTGCTCCGGATATTATCGTGCGAAACGAAAAGCGTATGCTTCAGGAAGCCGTAGATGCCTTAATTGATAATGGACGCCGTGGCCGTCCGGTAACCGGACCTGGTAACCGTGCGCTGAAATCCCTTTCCGATATGTTAAAAGGAAAACAGGGACGGTTCCGTCAGAACCTGTTAGGTAAGCGTGTGGATTATTCCGGACGTTCGGTAATCGTCGTTGGACCAGAGTTAAAGATCTACCAGTGCGGTCTGCCAAAAGAGATGGCAATCGAGCTGTTTAAACCATTTGTTATGAAAGAGTTAGTATCCCAGGGTACTGCTCATAATATAAAATCAGCCAAGAAGATGGTAGAACGTCTTCAGCCGGAAGTATGGGATGTATTAGAAGAAGTAATCCGCGAGCATCCGGTTATGTTAAACCGTGCTCCTACACTTCACCGTCTTGGTATCCAGGCATTTGAGCCAACCCTGGTAGAAGGAAAAGCGATTAAACTTCACCCATTAGTTTGTACCGCATTTAACGCGGACTTCGACGGTGACCAGATGGCGGTTCATCTTCCTTTGTCCGTTGAGGCACAGGCAGAATGCCGTTTCCTGATGTTATCGCCGAACAACCTTCTGAAGCCATCCGATGGTGGCCCGGTAGCTGTTCCTTCCCAGGATATGGTACTTGGTATCTATTACCTGACACAGGAACGGCCAGGCTCCTTAGGAGAAGGCGGCATTTATAAGAGTGTAAATGAGGCAATTCTTGCGTATGAGAACCAGGCACTTACTTTGCACTCCAAGATTAAAGTCCGCCGTACCGTAGTAGATGAGAATGGACAGAAAATCAGTGGTACGGTTGAGTCAACACTGGGAAGATTTATTTTCAATGAGATCATACCACAGGATCTTGGATTCGTAGACCGTGCAAAAGAAGGACCACTTCCTCTGGAAGTTGACTTCCTGGTTGCCAAGAAACAGTTAAAACAGATTCTGGAAAAATGTATTAACACTCACGGTGCAACTGGTACTGCTGAGACACTTGATAACATTAAAGCATTGGGATATAAATATTCCACAAGAGCGGCCATGACCGTATCCATCTCGGATATGACGGTGCCTGAGAAGAAGAAAACCATTCTTGAAGAGGCAGAGAAGACCGTGGAGCGCATCGCCCGCGATTTCCGCCGTGGTCTTACGACAGAAGAAGAGCGTTATAAAGCAGTAATCGAGACATGGAAAGAAGCCGATGATGAGATTACGACAGCCCTTCTTACCGGACTTGACAAATATAACAACATTTTCATGATGGCAGATTCCGGTGCCCGTGGTTCTGACAAACAGATCAAACAGCTTGCCGGTATGCGAGGCCTGATGGCAGATACATCCGGACGTACGATTGAACTTCCAATTAAGTCCAATTTCCGTGAAGGGCTTGACGTATTGGAGTACTTCATTTCCGCACATGGTGCCCGTAAAGGGTTGTCCGATACTGCCCTTCGTACAGCCGATTCCGGATACCTGACCCGTCGAATGGTTGATGTATCCCAGGATCTGATTATCCGTGAGACGGATTGTAACTTAAGTCATCCTGGAAAAGAAATTCCTGGTATGTGGATTGGTGCATTTAATGATGGAAAAGAAATGATTGAGAGTCTGGAGGAACGTATTACCGGACGTTATTCCTGCGAGACAATCTATGATGATGACGGAAATATGATTGTGAAAGCAAATCATATGATTACAAGAAAACGTGCGGCTGCAATTATGCAGACGAAAGCAATCCGTGAAGCCGGCGATCAGGCAAAAGTGAAGATTCGTACGATTCTTACCTGCCGTTCCCATATTGGTATCTGTGCAAAATGTTATGGTGCCAACATGGCAACCGGAGAGGCCGTACAGGTCGGCGAGGCTGTCGGAATCATTGCAGCTCAGTCCATTGGTGAACCGGGTACCCAGCTTACCATGCGTACGTTCCATACCGGTGGTGTGGCTGGTAACGATATCACACAAGGTCTTCCTCGTGTGGAGGAGTTATTTGAGGCAAGAAAACCAAAAGGACTTGCGATTATCGCAGAGTTCGGCGGAAAAGTTGCAATCAGTGATACAAAGAAGAAACGGGAAATCATTGTTACCAATCCGGAGACGGGAGATCAGAAAGTGTACCTGATTCCTTATGGTTCCCGTATCAAAGTTCTGGACGGACAGATGCTGGAGGCTGGTGATGAGCTGACTGAAGGTAGTGTAAACCCACATGATATTATGAAGATTAAAGGGGTTCGTGCTGTACAGGATTATATGTTAAAAGAAGTACAGCGTGTATACCGTCTGCAGGGTGTAGAAATTGCAGATAAGCATATTGAAGTGATTGTCCGTCAGATGTTAAAGAAAGTGCGGATTGAGGAAAATGGTGATTCCGAATTCCTTCCAGGAACTTTAGTCGATAACCTGGATTATGAGGATGAGATTGAACGCCTTGAGGCAGAAGGAAAACGTCCGCCGGAAGGAAAACGTATTATCCTTGGTATTACCAAAGCTTCCCTGGCAACCAACTCCTTCTTATCTGCGGCATCTTTCCAGGAGACAACCAAAGTCCTGACAGAAGCGGCCATTAAAGGAAAAGTAGATCCGCTGATTGGTCTGAAAGAGAATGTAATCATCGGTAAACTGATTCCTGCCGGAACAGGTATGAAACGCTACAGAGGAATTAAGCTCGATTCCGAAGAACCGGAAACCCTGACATTTGATGAGGAAGAAGAACTTGTATTCTCAGAGGATTCAGAGGAAAACGCAGAAGATTTGGAGACAGCAGATTCTGTAGAAGATACAAAGGATCTGGTTACGGAAGAGGAAACGATTTCCGTAAGTGAAGACGAATAAGAGTAATTGGAAATGGCGGTTGGTCAGGTTGCTGGCAGACCGCCATTTTTGACGTGGAACACGAAAGAGAAGCAATCGGTAAAGCGATAGAAAGGAGCCGGCATGAAGATTGTATTTCTGGAACGAAAAAATCTGGGAGAAGATCTGGATTTCAGTCGTTTTGATGAATTAGGAGAGGTGGTTTCCTATGACACAAGCACGACAGAAGAAGCAAAAGAACGGATGCAGGATGCAGAGATTGTGTTAATAAATAAGATTCCGATGAATCGTGAAACATTAGCCGGGGCAAAAAAACTGCAGTTAATCTGTGTCACTGCAACAGGAACGAATAATGTGGATTTTGATTATGTAAGAGAACGGGGAATTACGGTTACGAATGTGTCTGGTTATTCTACGGCAACGGTGGCACAACACACCTTTGCCCTATACTTTTATCTGATGGAGCATTTATCTTATTATGACCAGTATGTCCGCTCCGGCGAATATGAAAAATCAGAATTATTCACACATTTTTCCATGCCTTTTCACGATCTTTGCGGGCAGACATGGGGCATTGTGGGACTAGGTGCCATCGGACGGGAGGTAGCGAAGATTGCCACTGCATTTGGAGCCAATGTAATCTATTACTCCACATCGGGGAAAAACCATAATCCGGAATACACCCAGGTGGATTTTGACACCCTGCTTAAAGAGAGTGATGTAATATCTGTGCACGCACCTCTGACCCCGGAAACCCTGGGTCTATTTAACGAAGCAGCTTTTTCAAAAATGAAGGCAGGTGCTTACTTTTTAAATCTTGGAAGAGGAGCAATCGTAGTGGAAAACGATCTGGCAGAAGCACTGCAGAGTGGCCGGATTGCCGGAGCCGGGCTGGATGTACTGTCCGCAGAGCCGATGCAGGCAGACAATCCACTGGCAAAGCTGAAACACATGCCGAATCTGGTAATCACACCCCATGTAGCCTGGGCAAGCATTGAGGCCAGAATGCGGCTTTTGGATATGCTGTATGAAAATATCCGGTGTTTCCTTGAAGGAGTACCGGGGCCGAATGTACTGTAATGGTTACGGCTACTGTTCACGCGTGGGGAGGGCACAAAGCAGTGACGGTACAAGAGATGTCCTGTGTCATGAAATACTTTTTGGACACGCCGGCACTTGGTTTCGCGAATGCGAAACCTTAGTACCGCTGCGTGTTCAAATAGCGAAAGCGGGTATTTCTGACACAGGACATCTCTTGTACCGTCGCTGCTTTGTGCCCTCCCCACGCGTGAACAGTAGCCGTAACGGCTGAACTGATACCCCGGTTTGGATGAAAATTTGAAAAGTATCTTGACAAAAATGCCTGCCAGTCCTATACTTAATTAGTGTGCCGTCTGGTGGCATTTCTTTTTTGCGCCGGAGGGAATACACAAAACAAAAGCAATTATTTACTATTACCACAGGAGGTGAAAATTAATGCCAACTTTTAACCAATTAGTAAGAAAAGGAAGACAGTCTGTACAGAAGAAATCGAATTCTCCTGCACTGCAGAAAAACTACAACTCCCTGAATAAGAAGACAACCGAGTTATCTTCTCCACAGAAAAGGGGTGTATGTACTGCAGTAAGAACAGCTACTCCTAAGAAACCTAACTCAGCTCTTAGAAAGATCGCCAGAGTTCGTCTTTCCAACGGTATCGAAGTAACAAGCTATATCCCGGGTGAAGGCCACAACCTTCAGGAGCATAGCGTTGTTCTGATTCGTGGTGGAAGGGTAAAGGACTTACCTGGTACCAGATACCATATTATCCGTGGTACACTGGATACAGCAGGTGTTGCTAAGAGAATGCAGGCCCGCTCCAAATATGGTGCTAAGAGACCAAAGGCTGCAAAATAAAGTAAATCACTAATTTGTAAGAAGTGCCGTATTAATTTTCGCTTTAAAGGGAATATTTTTAGAGATAGATAAGAAATGCGCGCACGGACACAAGAATTCATGTGAGTACCGATGAATTAATTGCCTGGGACAAACAGGTAAATATTAAGGAGGGAAGAAACGTGCCACGTAAAGGACATATTCAGAAGAGAGATGTATTACCTGATCCAGTGTACAAGAATAAGATCGTTACAAAACTGATCAACAATATCATGCTGGACGGTAAAAAAGGTGTTGCACAGAAGATCGTATACGGTGCTTTTGATCGCGTAGCAGAGCAGACTGGAAAAGATGCAATCGAAGTATTCGAAGAAGCAATGAATAACATTATGCCTGTACTCGAAGTAAAAGCAAGACGTATCGGTGGTGCTACCTACCAGGTGCCAATCGAAGTAAGACCTGACAGAAGACAGGCTTTAGCACTTCGCTGGCTGACTACTTTTTCCCGTGCAAGAGGAGAAAAGACACAGGAAGAAAGATTGGCAAACGAGATTATGGATGCTGCAAACAACACAGGTGCTGCTGTAAAGCGTAAAGAAGATATGCATAAAATGGCAGAGGCCAACAAAGCATTCGCACATTATCGTTGGTAATCGAAAAATAATTAGGAGGGAAAATCCTTGGCTGAAAGAGAATATCCATTGGAGAGAACCAGAAACATTGGTATTATGGCTCATATCGATGCAGGTAAGACCACTCTTACAGAGCGTATCTTATACTATACCGGTGTTAACTATAAGATTGGTGATACTCACGAAGGAACTGCTACCATGGACTGGATGGAACAGGAACAGGAACGTGGTATCACAATCACATCAGCCGCTACAACCTGCCACTGGACTTTGCAGGAAAACTGCAAGGCTAAGCCGGGTGCATTAGAGCATCGTATTAATATTATCGATACTCCTGGACACGTAGACTTTACTGTAGAAGTGGAGCGTTCTCTGCGTGTACTGGATGGAGCAGTCGGTGTGTTCTGTGCAAAGGGCGGTGTTGAACCACAGTCTGAAAACGTATGGCGTCAGGCTGACACCTACAATGTACCACGTATGGCATTCATCAATAAGATGGATATCCTGGGTGCAAACTTCTTTGGTGCGGTAGACCAGATCCGAGAAAGACTTGGAAAAAACGCAATCGTTGTTCAGCTGCCAATCGGTAAAGAAGACGATTTCAAGGGAATTATCGATCTGTTTGAGATGAAAGCCTATATCTACAATGATGATAAGGGTGATGATATCTCAATCGTTGATATTCCAGATGATATGAAAGACCAGGCAGAAGAGTATCATACCGAACTGGTTGAGAAAATCTGTGAGTTAGATGACGATTTGATGATGCAGTATCTGGAAGGGGAAGAACCTTCCGTAGAAGATATGAAAGCAGCATTAAGAAAGGGAACCTGTGAATGTACAGCAGTTCCAGTATGCTGCGGATCTGCATATCGTAACAAAGGTGTTCAGAAATTGCTGGATGCGATTCTTGAATATATGCCTGCACCAACTGATATCCCATCAATCAAAGGTGTGGATGAAGATGGAAATGAAGTGGAAAGACATTCTTCTGACGAAGAGCCTTTCTCCGCTCTGGCATTCAAGATCATGGCAGACCCATTCGTAGGTAAGCTGGCATTCTTCCGTGTATATTCCGGAACAATGAAATCAGGCTCTTATGTGCTGAACGCAACAAAAGGAAAGAAAGAGCGTGTTGGACGTATCTTACAGATGCATGCCAACAAACGTCAGGAGCTGGACGAAGTGTTCTCAGGAGATATCGCTGCTGCAGTAGGTTTCAAATTTACAACAACCGGTGATACGATCTGTGATGAACAGCATCCGGTAATCCTGGAGTCTATGGAATTCCCAGAACCAGTTATCGAGCTGGCAATTGAGCCTAAGACAAAAGCTGGTCAGGGCAAAATGGGTGAAGCACTTGCAAAACTTGCAGAAGAAGATCCTACCTTCCGTGCTCATACGGATGAGGAAACCGGACAGACTATTATTGCCGGTATGGGTGAGCTTCATCTTGAGATCATCGTTGACCGTCTGCTTCGTGAATTCAAAGTAGAGGCAAACGTTGGTGCACCTCAGGTTGCTTACAAAGAGACCTTTACAAAACCGGTTGATGTAGACAGCAAATATGCAAAACAGTCCGGTGGTCGTGGTCAGTATGGTCACTGTAAAGTAAAATTTGAGCCAATGGATCCAAACGGTGAGGAAACATTTAAGTTTGAATCAACCGTTGTCGGTGGTGCGATTCCGAAGGAATACATCCCAGCCGTTGGTGAAGGTATCGAAGAAGCAGCACAGGCAGGTATTCTTGCAGGATTCCCTGTAGTTGGTATCCATGCGGTAGTATACGATGGTTCTTACCATGAAGTCGATTCTTCCGAGATGGCGTTCCATATCGCAGGTTCCATGTGCTTCAAAGAAGCAATGAAGAAGGCGGATCCGACCATCCTCGAGCCGATCATGAAGGTGGAAATCACCATGCCGGAAGAGTATCTCGGCGATGTAATCGGTGATGTCAATTCCCGCCGCGGCCGGATTGAAAGCATGGATGACGTAGGAAACGGCAAGATTGTCAAAGCTTACGTTCCGCTGTCCGAGATGTTCGGATATGCTACGGATCTGCGTTCCAAGACCCAGGGACGAGGCAACTATTCCATGTTCTTTGAGAAGTATGAGCCGGTTCCGAAATCCGTTTCCGAAAAAATTGTCAGCAACGCTGCAAAATAAGCGCGGCCTGATAAAATAATGCTTGAAATACAAATGTAACTTTAATATAATCAATCTATATGAGTAAAGTTGCAGCAGAATCTTAATATGCACAGGCATAGTATTAAGGAGGACAAAACTAATGGCAAAAGAGAAATTTGAGAGATCCAAACCCCATTGTAATATTGGTACCATCGGTCATGTCGATCATGGTAAAACAACTCTGACAGCTGCTATCACAAAAGTTCTTGCAGCAAGAGTAGAAGGTAACTCCGTAGTAGATTTCGAGAACATCGACAAAGCTCCGGAAGAGAGAGAACGTGGTATCACAATCTCCACCGCTCACGTAGAGTATGAGACCGAGAAACGTCACTACGCTCACGTTGACTGCCCTGGCCATGCCGATTATGTAAAGAACATGATCACCGGCGCTGCACAGATGGACGGCGCAATCCTGGTAGTAGCTGCTACTGACGGTGTTATGGCTCAGACCAAAGAGCACATCCTTCTGTCCCGTCAGGTAGGTGTACCTACATCATCGTATTCCTGAACAAATGCGATATGGTAGAT
>JAQXIP010000060.1 GCA_029007845.1 Clostridiales bacterium | reverse complement strand
GCGCACAGCCGGAGAAAGCATGCAGAATATCAGGTATCATGAAATACCCGCTTTCGCTCCGTTGAACACGTAGCGGTACTAAGGTTTTGCAAAAAACGCAAAACCAAGTGCCGACGTGTTCAAAGGGATATTTTATGGTACCTGATATTCTGCGTGCTTCCGGCGGCTGTGCGCTCATTACGGCTGAACGGTTCGATAAAAGAAAAAATTGTCCTGTTTGGGTAGAATTTTATAAAAAAGTAGGGTATAATAAAAAACGTATGAGCATTTTTATGAACGAAACTAGGAGGACGAATACCATGAGCAATCTTGATACGATGTCAGTTAATGCGATCCGTGTTTTATCAGCGGATGCGATTCAGAAAGTGAATTCCGGACATCCGGGTCTGCCACTAGGTGCGGCAGCTACGGCTTACGAGTTATGGGCACACCATATGAAGCACAATCCGGCCGATCCAAAGTGGGCAGACCGGGATCGTTTTATTCTTTCCGGCGGACATGGTTCAATGCTTTTATATTCCCTCTTTCATTTATTTGGATATGGTAATCTTTCCATTGATGACTTAAAGGAGTTCCGTCAGTGGGGATCAAAAACACCGGGGCATCCGGAATATGGCCACACAGTCGGGGTGGAAGCTACCACGGGACCACTGGGTGCAGGTATGGCGATGGCTGTAGGTATGGCGATGGCAGAAGCCCATCTGGCAGCGACATTTAACGAGGAAGGATACCCGGTTGTAGATCATTATACCTATGTTCTCGGCGGTGACGGCTGTATGATGGAAGGAATCTCCTATGAGGCATTTTCCCTTGCCGGAACACTGGGGCTTCATAAATTGATTGTATTTTATGATTCCAATGATATCTCCATTGAGGGAAATACGAATATCGCATTCCGTGAAGATGTCAGAAAACGGTTTGATGCATTTGGCTTCCAGACACTGGTTGTGGAAGACGGTAACAACCTGGAAGAGATCGGGAAGGCAATCGAAGAAGCAAAAAAAGATCAGACAAGACCTTCCATGATTATGGTAAAAACAAAGATTGGCTTTGGCTGTCCGGCAAAAGAAGGACAGGCCAGTGCCCATGGAGAACCTTTGGGAGAAGACAATGTGAAAGCCCTGAAAGAGAATCTGGGCTGGCCTTCTATGGAACCGTTTTTTGTTCCAGAGGAAGTATATGACCATGTGAAGAAGATTGTACAGGAGAAAGCGAAAGATGAAGAATCCTGGAATGACCTGTTTGCCCGTTACAGTGAGGCATACCCGGAGAAGAGAAGATTATGGGATCAGATGTTTGAGGAAGAAGTACCGGAAGACCTGATTGATGATGAAACGTTCTGGAAGTTCTCCGATCAGGCAGAAGCAACCAGAAGCCTGTCTGGAAAGGCAATCAATGTATTGAAAGATAAGATCCCTGGCCTGTTTGGCGGGGCAGCAGATCTGGCACCTTCCACAAAAACCTATATGAACGGAGAGGGAGATTTTTCGAAGGAAAATTATGCAGGAAGAAATCTTCATTTTGGTGTAAGAGAGATCTCTATGGCGGCAATCGGCAATGGAATTGCCCTGCACGGAGGATTGAAGGCATATGTGTCCACCTTCTTTGTGTTCAGCGATTATGTAAAGCCGATGGCGAGACTTTCTGCCCTCATGGGGGTTCCGCTTACTTATGTATTAACCCATGACAGTATCGGTGTTGGCGAAGATGGACCGACCCATGAGCCGATCGAACAGCTTGCCATGTTCCGGGCACTGCCGAACTTTACCGTATTCCGTCCTGCTGATGCAAAGGAAACTCTGGCGGCATGGTATTATGCAGTGACGAGTAAGACAACACCGACTGCTCTGGTGCTTTCCAGACAGAATCTTCCATTGTTAGAGGGAAGCGGAAAGGATGCCCTGAAAGGCGGATATATTATCGCTGACAGCCAGAAAGAGATTCCGGATGCCATCTTACTTGCCAGCGGTTCCGAAGTTTCTCTTTGTCTGGACGCAAAAGAAGAACTGGCAAAAGAAGGAAAAGACGTCCGGGTAGTCAGCATGCCATCCATGGATTTATTTGAGGCACAGGATGAAGCCTATAAAAAATCAGTTCTTCCAAGAGAATGTACAAGAAGAGTTGCAGTAGAAGCACTGTCTGACTTTGGATGGGGACGCTATGTGGGACTGGATGGCGCCTATGTTACCATGAAGGGATTTGGCGCATCTGCACCGGGAGCACGTTTATTTGAAGAATTCGGATTTACAAAGGAAAATGTAGTAAATACCGTTAAGGGGCTGTTCTAAATGGAGAAAAGGCTTAAGAGTAAGAGCGTATTTTCGAAGGAGGCATTTCAACGGATGCTTCCTGCAGGAAAAAAAGATACACCGCCCCGGGTTGAGGTATACGACTGCCAGATTGGCCGTTTCAAAGAACTTCTGGAAGAGTACCATTCCAAGTTAAAGGCGTTAAATGTAAATGAGGAAGATAAGATGGCGGCCGTGCAGATGGCACTGGATCTGACCTATATAAAAGAGGAACTGGATGAAGTATGCCAGAACATGGATCCGGATGCACTCCGAAAGGTGAACGAGAGCGTTCAGGGTGCCATCAGCCAGATTAAGGAGAGTTTAGAGAATCTTCCCCAGAATCATGATCCGGAGCTGTTGTCCCAGCTTCAGCAGTTAGATGACCGGCAAAAAGATCTTTTAATCCGTATAGTCAATCTGGATCACACCGTTGGAGAACCGATTAAGAGAGAACTTGAGGAGACAAGAGAACAGCTGGCAGCAAACCAGGAACGTCTGGAAGGAAAAGTGGACAAAAGCATGGGGATGTTGAAAGGGATGCTGTTTGTCTCGCTTCTCCTGAATCTTGCCGCAGCAGGAGGAATCATTTATTTCCTCCTGATCCAGCTTAACGTTCTGTAACGACTGTTATTTTACTGTGATTTTGCACCGTTTGTATATGCCGGGATATTTTTTGCACCGCACATATATATAGCACGTTCCCTTTTTCTTTGCAGTTACTTTTCCGCTGGAAGACACGGCTGCTATGAAAGGTTTTGTGCTGCGGTAGGTAACGGACTGGTTACTGCAGTTCGTTGGCGTGAAAGAGGCTTTGATCTGAAAAGAGGAGCCTTTTTTCAATGTTTTCTTCGTGGCGTTCAGCGTAATTTTCTTTGGCGGATTCTTTTTAATGGAAATTGTTTTGGTGGCGGTGAATATTTTTTCATTGCCATTATAGTAGCAGGAGCACTTGATCGTTACAGTGCCCTGCTTTTTTGCTTGTATCTGGACCGCACATCCATTGCCGGACACCGATGCTACCGAGGAATTCGAACTTGTCCATTTGTAGTCGAAACATTCCAGATCTGCATCTTCTAAGGTGGATTCCTCACCGTCGAGATAGGAGTCGATCAGGGCGTCAAAGTTGTGGAGAATTACCTGCAGATCGGAAGTCGTGTTTATCTTTATCACATCATCTCCGGCCAGGCTGATGTATGGGGATGGGCTGCTGGTGCTTCCCGATGGGGTGGAGGTTTTGGTGGTGTCCACAACTAGAAAAGCTCCCTGCTGGAATGTAAGGAACGTGTACTGCCCTGCCGTGTTGTTCGTTCCGGATTCCATATGCCCCTCCGAGATCAGAAGCTGATCGGTATGATCCGTAAGGTAATAGACGGCTACTTTATCTTTGGAGAATCCATCTGGCAGCTTGATCGTGACCGAGATGGGAGTTCCACCGATGGAGCAGTCATTGATTCCGTAAGAAAATGCAAAGTAATGGTTGGAATTGGTGACAGACTGGGCAGCAGTCAGAACTTTCTGAACCGGAATTGTTCCGGTTGTCAGACTGGCAGCACTGCCGAAAGTCTGGTTTGTCATATCAACGGTAATATCGTAGCGTTTTCCATCATATGTATAAGTGCTGGAAAGCTGGTTTGGATGGAGGATGTTTTTTTGCTCCCATTTTGCATAGAGAGAAATATTGGAAGTGATTTTTACATTTTCCACATCGAATTTTTTTGTACACAGGCTGTCCGTGTACCAGCCGCGGAACCAGTAACCAGAGCGGATAGGAGAATCCGGAAGATCCTGGGAGGCTACTTTCGTCCCGGAATAAATATTATACAGAATATACATACTATGGGAAAATCCCTGGCTGTCCAGGAAATATCCTCCGTTTGGCCGGAAAGTAACCTGGTAGGTGCCGGATTCGATAGGCGTCTCGCTTGAATTGTACACATAATCATAGGCCTGGTTTGCCGCGAGGCAGACTGTGTCATTGGAAAAAAGGACAGCCAGTGTGGAAAACAGAGCCAGCAAGAGAAGCAGCAGTTGTTTATTTCTTTTTTGATATGCCATAGATAAAACCTCCTGTTATTCATTGTATTTATGAGAGCCGCCGCATCATCCGTACGGCATGAAGGTGGCGGTTCGATTGGTCTAAAGCCGGCATTCCGGTTTGCAGCGGAACCAGTAAGTATAAAAATAATTCATTCCAAGACTTTCGTACAGGCGCCGGGCCGGTTCGTTTCCTTTTACAACCTGAAGATACGCGTATTTGGAACCAAGTCTGGCGGCTTCGGTAAGTAAGGTGCTGCATATGGCACGGCCAAAGTGTTTTTTTCGGCAGCTTAAGTCCACGTAGATGGCATAAAGCCCCACGTAGTCCCGGTCAAGGATGCCCAGGCCGGAGGCAACGGTTCTTCCGTCAATCTCTATGTGGGCAGCAATCGTAGGCTTAGGGATTGCCTGATACATGGAAGGAACGATTCTTAAATGGTCTGGATTTGTCGTTCCGTTTAACCGGAAAAGGCTTTGTATCCAGTCGCTTGTAATCCGGTCGGAAAGCTGGACAAGAATATTTGGCTCGTATGTAACATAAGATGGCAGGGAAGAAGCATGAATGGTTTCATATTCTCTGGATACGGCAGGCATTGCCTTTAAGTCTTTCAGATCCAGGACATAGACATCCGTTGTATGCTCGATCTGATAACCGCGTGCCTCTAAAAAAGGCTCCAGATCCGGTTCCATCACCGGTGACAGTTTAAATATGCACGGAGAGGAAACCTTCTTGTACACATTTTCACAAAATGCAATCTTTTCATCCAGTGGGAAATGGGAAGGTGCAATTGGTGTGACACAGTTTGTCCGGTGGGTGTAGCAGTGGGAATAGCGGATCATCCAGCCATCGTACATCTCGTATTTATATGCAGGCCACGCATTTAGCGAAAGCTCCTCAATGGTATTCATATCATGTCTGAACATAAATAGTACCTCCTGCTAACATATTGTGATGCGCGGGTCACAATGTCATACTTTTTCATGCAAGCATGAAACGTATGACCTTTTGACCCTGGCATTTGATACACGAATTGCTCCGTTGCTACGCAACTTCCGCAATTCTACACACATTCGGAATCCGTTGATTTTCCAAGGAAAATCACTACTTCCTCATGTGTGTGCGGGTCAACAAGTCAGAACTCTTATCCTGCAAGCAGGAACGAGTTCTGACCTTTTGACCCTTGTATCATCATATCATTTTTGAATGAAAAAGACAAATAGAAAAAACACAGAGCTTATTGAGCATTGTGCTCCCACTCTGGCCGGTATGAAATCTGCAAGCCTCTTTAACTATTTCCATAAAGGAGAACAGGTTGTCCGGGAAGAACTTCGGGAAATCAATGACTTACTGAATGATAAAGGGGGTTACGCAGATGTTCTGATTTGGCGGGAAAAATCAGCTTTAATATATGTATATCGGGTAAAAATGTTGGAAAAGGAATTAAAACAGCCCGGGGTTTTAGAGTTGCTTGAAAGATATGGCTATGAAAATTCCGATATTGATTCCTGCATGAAACATTTGAAATATCGACTTTTGAAATGTACTTGTTT
>JAQXIP010000059.1 GCA_029007845.1 Clostridiales bacterium | reverse complement strand
TGTATTATGAAATACTTTTTGAACACGTCGGCACTTGGTTTTGCGCATGCAAAACCTTAGTACCGTTACGTGTTCAAATAGCGAAAGCGGGTATTTCATAATACATCGCATCCCCTGCACGTCCCGGCATACCGCCTGATTCACATGTGCGAAGTTTGAGTAACTAACTCTGAAGCAGCGACAGGATATTCTGCGGCATCTGGTTTGCCTGGGCCAGCATGGACGTTCCTGCCTGGGACAGCACATTTTTCTGTGTGTAGGTTGCCATCTCACTTGCCATGTCTGTATCTTCGATTCGGGAAAGGGCATCCGTAATATTTTCCGCAGATACGTCCAGATTACTAATGGCATGATCCAGACGGTTCTGGTATGCACCTAACTGGGCACGGCATGTGCTGACCGCATTAATCGCTGCATCAATTGCGGTAATCGCTTCCGAAGCTCCTTTCTGTGTACACAGGTTAATATCTTCAATCTCAAGAGTCGACGGAGAGATCTCCGGAATCTGCACTTCCACCGTCTGTCCCTCATTGGCTCCAATCTGAAGCACCATCGGTCCGGCATCTAAAACTGACATTTTTGCGGTTGCATTCTTTGCGGCATCAACCGTCAATTTCATCTCAAACCCATCTTTATCTTTAATCTTTACACTGTTTCCACTGGTCGTTACGGTGCAAGTAGTGGAAAATCCACTGGTCAGGGAAATCTGTGCATCCGTTCCCATCGTTTTTGCTGCACCGGTAAGGCCAAGCTGATCCATTAAACCGGAACTGGAAGAAAAGATTTTAATATCTTTGGAACTGCCCGAACGGTCACAGGTCAGCGTAAGTACTGCTGAAGAATCGGTAATCGCTACATCATTTCCTGACGCATCCTGTGCAGAAAGGCTGATTCCCTGAATGTTGCACACATCCTGGATCGCTTCCATAACCTCATCTTTTGTCATGCCTTCCGTCAGAGTAATGGTTTCAGTGTTAATGGTAAGTTTCACATCATCTTCCCCGGCTGGAATCATACCTGCCGTGATTCCGGCAAAGGCACCGATATCATTAGCAGCTTTTAGCGTTGTATTCGTAGCCTCCTGGGTAACCTTCACTTCATAGTCTCCAATCTTTACCCCATCCGATACGGATGCGATCTGGATATCCGGATTGTTGGAATAACTTTTCCGGTCCAGATTTCCGTTCAGAAGATTCTTTGTATTAAACTCTGTATCATCCGATATCCGCTGAATCTCTTCATTCAATGCCTCAATCTCTTCCTGGATCTGGGCACGGTCATCACTGGTATTCGTATCGTTGGCAGCCTGCACCGACAGCTCCCTCATTCTCTGAAGCATTGCCTCCACTTCGGACAGGGCACCTTCTGCGGTCTGGATAACAGATATCCCATCAGCGGCATTATCCGAAGCCCGATTAAGCCCGGCAATCTGTGTCTTCATTTTCTGGGATATGGCAAGCCCGGCAGCATCATCTGCTGCCTTATTAATCCGGTAACCGCTCGATAACCGCTCGATGCTGGTTGCCAATGCGTTGTTTGTGGTTTTTAGCTGATTGCAGGACTTTAATGCTGCAATATTATGATTAATTCTCATGACATACACACCTTTCTATTCTGTCTGTGTTCCTTTCATCGTGCGTACAAAGACCTTTGCCACCCGAAGCAGTGTGTTGAGATCCTCTTTTTGCTCTTGTTTCTCCTCTTTTTCCCAATGACTGCTTCTTGTGTTCATGGCATCTGTATGCGCCATGGCATGATGGAATTCCAGTACTTCCATGCCCATGTCCCCAACTGCATCTTTGAACACTTCTATCTGTTTCTTTGCGGCGTCCATGCCATCTCTTGTATCGTAAAATGCATAGCCACTAACTTGTCCATTCTGTACTTTAAGCTGTGCACTCATCTGTCCGTAACGCTCAGAATCCCTTCTTATATCAATCGTTCCGGACTGTCCGGTTCCTTGTCTTATCTGGATACGCATCAAGGAGATCTGGCCGCCGTCAGAATACGGAATCTCGATAAAGTTCTTTTCTCTCAGATTCTGTCCTAGTAAAATTCTGGTTCCCATCCGGCGTATCTGTTCAAATTCCTCTACTGTATTATTCGGATTTTCCAATGCATTCCTTAATACTTCTGCCTCATTTTCCTCAAATTTCCGGAAAACTTCCTCCATATCATCTTCTCCAAGGCAGTCAGCCAAGGCATCTGATGAATCCGGCTCAAAGCGCCCTTCATCCAATTCATTAAGCCTCTGATACCAGGCCTTTCCATCCAGAAGCATCTGCTTTGCAGCTGAAACATACGCAAAGGTTGTTGGAATCTCATATTGCTTTAATAATTCCACCGCTTCCTGACAGTCTGTTGTCTGCGCCCGGAAATATTCCAGTTCCTGATAACGGTAAGCCGCTTCCAGCCCGGCAGAATCCGTCCCTTCCATTAGATTTTGCTCCAGTTGTTCCACGGACAGATCTTTCAGGTAATCCCATGCCTGTTCCCCACTCTGTGTCTTGCCTCTTTCCACAGCCTGTTTCAATAAGGCAGGTGTCATCTGATCCAATACATCCCGTATCACCTGCTGCACATAAGACATTTCCTCTTCATTCACAGTTTCTGCCAGTCCGATTGCAGCCGCACTATTCTGCCCCTGCGCTTTCGGAATCTCATTTTCCTTGTCTCCCTCATACGCATTCGGTTCCACAGAATCTCCATAGTAAGCTTCAATCTGCTGGGTAATGTTCATGCTCTGATAAGTAAGTTGTTTTAATTCCCCAAACTGGTCATCTATCCGCACATCCATTCCAGCGTTTTTCTGGCTTCGCACTGCGGATAAAAGATTCGACAGTGTCACTTCCCTTCCGGATTTTACCAATGCCCCAAGGGCAGCGCCATCCGATTTTTCCACCTGGTTCAGTAGACGGTAGATTCCAACAAATGCCTGCCTCTCATCTTCCGATATCGTGCCGTCCTGCTGCGCTTTCCACAGAAAACTGCTATATTTTTCCTCATCCGTTACCCCAAGCTCTTCCATCAGATCTGCGGTTTTCTGCCCAAGTGCTTCTATCCGGGTATGCAGTGGATTCTCCCCTCTTTTAATCAGCTCTGCCACAACCGGCGGCTGCATCTGCTTTAAGACAGACTGCACTTTTGCATCATAATTTTTCATGGATATTACAGATTCCTTTGTAATCTCCATCTGGTTATATCCTAATATACGGATTGCGCGTCTGTTTGCATCCGTTTGTTCCATCCCAAGGTCAGACAGTATCTCATCGGTATGGGCAAATGCTTTGGACAAACTGTCACCCAGATCCTTTCTCGGCACAGTCATCATCGTTTCATACCGTTCTCCCGCCTCATCCAGCCGGTACTGGATTGCCTGACCTGCTTCGTGGAGAGAATCAATGGTCTGCTCTCCCCGCTGTCCATATGTTTCTCCTAACAGATAGGCTGGCATCTTCTGAAGACTGATTGTTTTCTCAACCGTCTGCTGTAATAAGGATAAGTTGTCTTCATCGATTTCGCAGTCCGCTTCTGCCAAAAGACTTTCATAATACGCCTGCTCTGTCTGTTTCATCTGGTCAATCCGGTTCTGCATTCCGTCCGTATCCACCTCAATACCAGCTTCCTGCATTTTTTGAGCAGCAGACAGTGTCATCTCAAGACGAGTCTCCTCCAGTCTTCTTCTCGCAGCCAGCTCCCCAATACCATCTCCCACAAGCACCGTGGTAAGCGCATCTTCACCTGCTGCCATATGCGAGGCCACCTGCCCGGCTATCTTCTCCGATGTCCAGTTTGTATTGGAAATATCATTTAGATAAAAAAGCTGGTCCATGGTCTTGGCAGAGATCGGAAGCTGATGCTCAAAAAGCCATCTGGCATCTTCCATTACCGGATCTGTAATGGAATACCCCTGCTCTGACAGACGCGCCTTTACCTGTTCTTCAAGCTGGCTCCACGATTCTTCAAGCGAATCCCCCTGCGTTCCGGTACGGTCAGTGTGGAAACCAAACCGGCTCTCACCGATATATTTTGCCTGACTCATCTGTTCAATGGTCGGTTCTGACGAAAGTCCGGTTAGAAATGCTTTCATTCCCTCTGTCATGTCCACTGCTTCTTCTGCCCGTTTCACCGCTTCATTTAAACGGTACTCATTTTCTACCGTAGCCGGAAGATCTGCCATGGCAAGCTTTGCAGCCACCGACTGGGACATTCCGTGGCTGACTGCAATGGCAATGGCCTGTTTTACCATATCTTCCCGGAACGCTTTGTTGTCATCAATCTGGTTTTCAATGGCCTGGGCTTTCAGCTGGTGCTGAATCATAAGCCGTTCTAATGTCCGCTCAAGCCGCTCTTCATCATATTTTTCCAGAGAAAATCCTTCTTCTTCCAGTTCACTGGCATCTTGCTCACTGAGACGCCCCCGGTTCGATTCCATCGTCTGATCCGTATCCTTTGCATTGTTTACACTGTTTTCCATCTGTGTTGCCGGCTGTGTGGAAACCATATTCCCCTTGGCTGTATACGAAGCAGAAGACAAGGAAGAATCCACCTGTCCCAAACCTCCAAAGAACTCCAACGTGATGCCAGATACTGCCCCGGAAGCCACGGCTCCCTGAAGACCTTCTGTCCCCTGCCGGTCTACACGGCTCTTCTTTCGTTCCTCATTCTCTTCTCCCGGTACAGTCTTCGTCTTTGATACGTTTGGATTTGTCCCCCCTATGTTCCATGCTGTCATGTACTCACTCCATTTCTATCTTACCTAAATCCGTCTTCACGATTATTTCCACTGTATATTTCGGCATATTTCAAAAAATTCTTTACCTGTCTTTCCAAGGATGCTTCACCGTGCTATAATAGTTCTATCACACAAAGGAGGTTCGTGTCATGAACAAATACATAAAAAAATGCATCCTGTTTTTTCTACCGGTACTCTTTCTGGTTCTTCTTATCCCCCCGGTTCATGCCCTGGCAGAGAGCTATTCCATTCTGCTAAAAAACGGCGAGGAAGCGGAGCGCACCTTGTCAATTGGTGACACCGGCACATTTCTTCCGGATTATACAGAGTCCGGCATTCTGGTTACCCGGTGGTCCTATCATTGCTCAGACACTTCTGTTCTTTCCGTGGATGGCACCGGGCACTTTACCGCTCTGGCTCCCGGAACAGCCTATGTAACCATATCTGGTTATAAGGATACGGTATATGGGGATAATTATTCTGAGGATTATTATTCTGAGAATTGTTATTCTGAGAATTATTATGACTCTTATGAAGTATTTGAAGCCGAATGTGAGATTACCGTATATCCGGACATGAGTAATGTAACCCTTGATAAAACGACCGTAACCGGTTATATGATGGAATATGATTATGACTGTGACCTTTCCGTTAAAATAAACGGGAACACATCTACTCCATTATCATCCGACAACTCATCCTTTTCCTATGAATCATCCAACAGAGATATGTCGGTGTACTGTGACTTATCGGATAACACAATTTATCTGTCCTGCTATGAACCCGGCACGACCAATCTGTCTATCACGATAAATGGAAAGACCTTTTCTCTGAAGGTAACGGTCTCCCGGTTAAAGATCAACGCGTCTTCGGTTCTTCTTGCCAAAAAGCAGACAAAACAGTTGAAGGTGTCAAAAACTTCCGGAAAAATCACATGGAAATCCAGTGATCCAAAGATCGCCTCCGTGTCTTCAAATGGTCTGGTAAAAGGAAAAAAAGTAGGAAATGTCATAATTACCGCCAAAATTGGAGACAAGAAACTGGGATGTGTTGTTTCCGTGACAACCGAGAAGGTAAAGAAAGCCATTGCAAAAGCAAAGAAAATCGGTGCAACCTGCCAGTACAGCCAGCCAAAACGCATGAGTGCCGGATACTATGACTGCAGCTCCCTTGTATGGAAAGCTTATTCCAACAACGGAACAAATCTGGGCTCCTCATCTTATGCTCCGACTTCCCGTGACCAGGCAAAATGGTGCAAGGCTCACAACCGGATGATAAAGGGAGGATTCAGCGGCAAAAATCTCCAGAACCTTTCCTTACTTCCAGGAGACCTGATGTTTGAAAGCAATGACCAAAAAAACCGCTATAGTTCCATCTACCACGTAGAAATGTTCGCCGGATATGAGTTTCAGGGATTCGATTCCAATGGAAAACCAATTGTAGGCAGCTTATGGGCAAACCGTGTTCCAAACTGCTACTACCCTGACGGACAGTTAATGGGACGTCCTGCATTATAAGATACTAAGGTCTCAAAGTGTAACGGTTCGGAGGGTGCAATCCGCAATATGCCACACATACAGGCGCACCCTCTGAACACATGAATAATCCCATCATGACTCATATCAATTCTATCAGATTCTTGCCAGCAATTCGGCTGGTGTGAATGCAATTACTTTACTCTTTGCAAAATCTCGGATATTCCTTGTAATAATATAGTCGGCATGAATCTGTTCTGCTGTTACACTTTGTACAGCATCCTCAAAATCCTTCCAATTCATCTCCACAGCCTTTTCCAGAATGGAATGTTCAAAGTCTGCAAGCTCAAAAATTAGTTTCACATAATTTCCAAACCAGCGCCGAATCCTTGACAAACTCCTGTCGGTTCATCAAAACATCCAAAATGATATTTGCATCAATCAATACCACCATATTTTTCTTTCAGCCTTTCTGATTTAACCTCATCCATATCATAGTTACCTTTTAGAATTCCGGTAAGTGAATCCGTCAAATAAGACACCGCAGCATCTTTTGGAATAAAACGGGCAACTTCATGTCCATTTTTGGTCACTATAATTTCCTGCCCAGACATTACGAGATTCAGATATTTTCCTGCTTTTCCCCCGGTAACAACGTAACAGTTCAGCCGTAACAACCGGATCACAAAAGGGGCATCCCCAGATTGCTCTGAAAATGCCCCACATCTTAATTATCTCTTTCTTCCTGATTTTCCTTTCGACGATTTGGATGCTTTTTTCCCTGTTGCAGCCTTTGCCTTGACTTTCTTTGGTGTTTCCACATAATCGTATTCAAATACGATCACAGACAGAGGCGGCAGTTTAAATTCAATAGACCAGTCTCTTCCTTCACACTCCTCATCCTCGGCACGGATATCCGAGATAACCGAACCATTTCCACCATACTTCTCATCGTCCGAATTCAGAACTACCCGGTAGGTTCCCTTACACGGAACACCAACGCGGTAATCCTCCCTCTCAACCGGCGTAAAGTTAAATACGAACAAGAGCTGCTTGGACTTTGTCTTGCCCCGGCGTACAAATGCAAAGGTACTTCTCTCATTATCATCACATCTCATCCACTCAAATCCAATCGGATCATAATCATGTACATAGCAGGCCGGATTCGACAGATACAGATGATTTAAGTCATGCACAAACCGCTTCATACCATTATGCAGCGGATCATCCAGCGTCCCCCAGTCCAGTTCTCTCTCTTCGCTCCACTCTCTTTCCTGGGCAAATTCCTGTCCCATGAATAACAGCTTTTTGCCTGGATGCCCGTACATGAATCCATAGGCCGCACGAAGGTTCGCAAATTTATCCACACGGTATCCCGGCATTTTATTGACCATCGTACATTTTCCGTGAACGACTTCATCATGCGAAAGCACCTGGATGAAATTCTCGCTATAGGCATACATCATACTAAACGTCATCTTGTTATGACAGCCGGAACGCATAATCGGATCCAGCTTCATATACTCCAGGAAGTCGTTCATCCAGCCCATGTTCCATTTGAAATCAAATCCCAGACCGCCTTCTTCCGGACTCTTCGTCACATTTGGCCATGCAGTCGACTCTTCTGCGATGAGAATGAAGCCCGGATTGCGTTTTTCAATGACACTGTTTAAATGCTTGAATAATTCCATCGCTTCCAAGTTGCCGTTACCGCCGTACTGGTTTGGCAGCCACTGACCATCTTCCCGTCCATAATCCAGATACAGCATAGATGCAACTGCATCCACCCGGAGTCCATCTACATGGAATTTATCCATCCAGAAAATCGCATTGGATATAAGGAAATTCGATACTTCCGGTTTGCCATAATCAAAGATCAGGGTTCCCCAGTGAGGATGCTCTCCTCTCCGGCTGTCCGGATGCTCATATACCGCTTCTCCGTCAAATTTTGCAAGTCCATGACCATCTTTCGGGAAATGAGCCGGAACCCAGTCTAAGATAACCGAAATCCCTTTCTGGTGCAGATGGTCAACAAAATACATAAAGTCCTCTGGTGTTCCATACCGGCTGGTCGGTGAATAATAACCTGTCACCTGATAGCCCCAGGAACCATCAAACGGATGTTCTGCAATTCCCATCAGCTCCACATGGGTATATCCCATATCCAGAAGATAATCTGCCAGACGGTCTGCCAGTTCCCGGTAATTATAAAAGCCTCCCGGTCTTCCATCCGGGTGCTTCATCCAGGAACCCGGATGCATCTCATAGATATTCATCGGTTTCTCTTTGTATGATTCCCGGCTGTTCTGATTCCGGTTCTTAACCCACTCCTGATCCGACCACTGATAGCGGTCAAGGCAGGCTACTACGGATGCATTATCCGGACGCAGCTGTGTATAATTCGCGTACGGATCTGCCTTTAAGATGCGTTCTCCTTTTCTTGTGAGAATCTCATATTTATAAATGTCCCCTTCTGCCACATGTGGAATAAATAATTCGTATACCCCATAGGCTCCAAGCATGCGCATCGGATGAATTCTTCCGTCCCACATGTTAAAATTTCCCACGACGCTGACACGTCTTGCGTGAGGCGCCCATACCGCAAAATAAACACCTGGTACTCCGTTAATTGTCCTCGGATGCGCCCCAAGGCATTCAAAGACTTCATAATAAGTTCCCTGGTGGAATAACTCCAGCTCCTGCTCCGTCATAATCTGGTCAAAGGAATAAGGATCTTCTGTTACAAAAAAATGATTCTCCCCAAACTGATATTCCAGTTTGTACTCCTTATAAGTCTTCTCCGGAAGGTAGATTCCAAACAGATCCGTATCATATATCCGTTCCAGATACTTTTTATTCCCGCCATTCTTATCTGTAACCGCAACACTCCATGCTCCCGGACGGTATGCCATAAGAATCTGTCCATCGTAATAGTCGTGAAGCCCCAGAAAATGCTGTGGCGCATTGTTGACCCCTTTTAATAGTTCCTCCATCTGGATGTGGTCAATCCATTTTTCTAAATGCATGTCCATAAATAATGTCCTCCTGTCCCCTGTTTTTTTCCGTTCGATGTGCTTTCTTTTATGCATAAACTCCATTTAAAAACTGATATACAATGGAATGTGCTGTCTCTTCATTCGCCAGCCCATCCAATGATTTTTTCTTTGAATAATGCACGAGAATCAACATATTCAAAAACCCCGAAAAACCAGATGCAATCTGTTCCACCGATCTGCCATTCAAGTTAAGATATTCTCTGGCTCCTTCCAGCATATTACACAACAGATTCAGGTGATCCCTAAGATAAGGGAGAACTGCCATATGGGATTCACTGTCCTCCGCTGCATAAAAGAGCGTCAGCATAAGAAAATAGCTCTCTTTACTGGTAGCAGCCGCCTTTATGTAGTCCTGTACAACCTGCACCAGCGTTTCTTCAAAGATTGTCCGCGTTTCGTAGGTGCCCTTTGTAACATGAAGTGCCTCGTTATACGGAAGAATGGTTTCCTCCAGAAGCACATCTAATAATCCCCGCTTACTCTTAAAGTAATAATAGAGAGTCGGCTTCGTAATCCCGGAAGCATCTGCAATCTCCTGAACACTGACCGATTCATAGCCCTTCTTATAGAAAAGTTTCAACGCTTCTTTCAGTATTCTTTCCCGGTTTCCGCATTTTGCCTCCGCCATAACGCTCCCCCTTTCTCTTTCTCATTGTCTATCTTTAGTATACCAACTGGTATACACAAAGTCAATATAAAACCTTCTCTGATTTTCCCCAAGTTTGCCACAAATCTGTTATAATATGATACAAGGGTCAAAAGGTCAGAACTCGTTCCTGCTTGCAGGATAAGAGCTCTGACTTGTTGACCCGCACACACATGAGGAAGTAGTGATTTTCCTTGGAAAATCAACGGATTCCGAATGTGTGTAGAATTGCG
>JAQXIP010000058.1 GCA_029007845.1 Clostridiales bacterium | reverse complement strand
GGTGCCCGTAAGGCCTTTTAATCATCTAACCAACATGCCATTGCTTTGTTTCTCACCTCATCGCTTTCATGAGATAAACATTCACATAGAATCCCTTTCATACAATCTGCTGGGATCCACTCCAGGGAGCGCAGCATTTGAATCCAGATAACAAGCATTCTTTCATTCGTTTTCATGCCTAATCGCTGC
This sequence comes from Clostridiales bacterium, assembly GCA_029007845.1. Classification (GTDB taxonomy): domain Bacteria; phylum Bacillota; class Clostridia; order Lachnospirales; family Lachnospiraceae; genus SUG1228. Next base: position 13,384 of record JAQXIP010000058.1, on the reverse strand, counting down.
AGTTCTTCCTGAAATGAAGCGGTTATCTGTGATGGCAATTGTAGAATCAATTCATAAATGTGTGCATCATAACAATCGTTCTCGAATTTGTATATTACGGACTCGAGTTTCTTCTGGTCAGACATCCATATTTTTTTCAATTCCCGTTCAGCAATCTTAACAACATCGGACATAGGATGCTGACATAATACAATATATTCTTCCATCGAAAAGAAATGAAATCTTGCAAGTACTTCTACGAAGTATTTCGTTGGCATATCTGCACCAACATTACATTTCGGGCAAAATCCGGTTGGTTCTATGATAGCGGTATCCTTACAATGTAAGCACTTTACTTTCTTTGTATTCCATACATCATACGATGCTTTTATCATATCGGTAAGAGATAACTTGACATTCTCAGGCATTCCGTCAAGTTTTACGTTCAGAATATATTTTAAGGCAGCAGTAACCAGATATCGATCTCCTGACAGCCCCTGCCGAATACATGATAACCACATTGTCACAGGTTCACCCTGATAGTCCGGGGTCTCTGGTAAAAAATGATATAAGCACGGAAAAGAAGGAACCGAATCATCATTCAATCTTTCTTCGGCGTACATTGCCAGATCTTCATATCCTCTTGCAGAAAGTACAGTTCCTGCCCGGCTCACAACCCGTTTTGCTGGGCTTGTACGAAACATCTTTACGAAAAGGTCTAACACGGCCGGAGTATCCAGGTTGTAATATGCCATATTCATGGCGCAGTATCCCAGAATATCTGAATGGCTGTATAAGCCCTCCTTTATCACTTCCATACGGACCGTCCCCATGCATCTTGACCAATTACCTTTTATATGCAAATAAACGATATGATCCGAAGAGATAAATGTCCTGTTTTCATCTGCAAAGTGGGATAAACTGTATAATTCTTTCTTAAGCTGTTCCTGGTCCAAATCCACAGCTGTGGTAATTGCCTGTATCAGCTCCTTTGAATGTTCACGTTCCAGATCAATTCCCAGCCAACGGATATCTGGTATGTAAGACTCCATAATTCTCATTACGGCAGATATCTTTGAGTATTCGTGGCAGATATGGATCTTCTCAGAAGGAGTCGTACCAAACAATGAACTTAGTATCTCAATCAGCTTCTTTTCGCCTTGCCGGATTTGATTGTTTGCCTGTTCGTACGGGAAATCACGTAGTCCGCCCATCAGACTCTCATAACGGGCATCAAACCATTTCCGCTCACCCACAGCTTCAAGATACTTTCCTATCGCCTCCATTTCAGATACCGTTGTATGTTCAAATGATATCTTTTTTAATGATTCGGTCAGTTTTTTGTCTTTTGAATCAGGAACCAGAATCTGTATTGCTTTTGCCAGATCATGGAATCTGGTTCGATGGCCTGTTTTTTTCATCAATTCCGGATAATGAATCACATAGGATCTTGCCCACAGCTGTAGTTTTTCTCTTTCGCCGAATAATGCAATAAACAACACATGATAAGCAACAAGCTGTTTCCATATGTCTTCTGACTTCGCATATTCCTCTAATTGGTCAACATGCCAGTCAATTTCCCCTCCCTGCAAACAATCTATGACTTGGGCGGATTTTTGGCACAGATAGGTGTTATCTCCAAAGGCATAGTCCAACAATTTATCATAAAGTGCTTGCGGTACATGCTTTTTCCCGTTCTCCCCAATTCCCTGTGCTGCTAGAAAAACGGCACCCGCTGGGAGCTGGTTTTGTGCTTCTATGGCGAGTAATTCCTGAACGAAGCAATCATCTGTCTCGCAGGCGATTGCCATTCGTAATGTCTCCTGCCAGATATTATCCCGATAATGTTTGGCAACCCATTCCTTTTTCTCTTCTTGAGGCAATTTTGCAAGGTAACAAGCTGCGAGATATTCCCCAACATTCAAATGCAGAAATAAAAAACACTCCTGCTCCTTATGAATTCCCTTGTCTAATATACCGCGCTCCAACCAGAAATCCAAACACTGTTCAGCGGCTTGCTTTGCCTTCAGCGAAGAATATTCCATCTCCTTTGCAAAAGAATTACCCACATGAGTGACAATCTTATGTTTGGTATATGCGTCACCAGTTACATCACTTACGTTATTCATCATATAGTAGGCAATCGCCTCAATGCCATAATGTAATTCTGCTTCCGAAAGCGGCTTCTCATTCTCCCGGCTGGAACCCTGCAGCCACTCCTCAATGATGGCCTGATACAAACTGACTTTGCTTGTTCCGAACTCTTTTCGTTTCAAAGATAATTGCACCATAAAGCCTAATACTAATGGGCTTCTGCGGGCTAATTTATGGAGTTCCCGGTTCTTGAGTTTCCCGGCAAACCATTGATAATTCTCTTCGCAGTCTGGTTGAACCATCTCCATTAGTTGACGAGAAAATGACTCCATCTGATATTCGTCTATTGGCAGAATCTGATAATGACGAAAATCAGCTAATTCCGCTGCGTCATATCCAATAGGACGGCTTGTCACCACGATTCTCTGGTCAGGATGTCCAAATCCCCATGCGGCAATCGCCTTTGCTACCATCCGTCTATAATCACCACACTCGTCTAGTCCATCCAGAATAAGGAGTGAAAAGAAGCTTGATAGATCTTCTTTGTCGAATTGAAACGCTAATGATTGCGTCATCGCTTTGCGCAAAGCCTCTTCAAAGGAAACGCCTTCCCGCATATATCCGGACACATCCCACAAACGGACTTTTATTGCAGATATGTGCATGAACTCAGCCTGGCAAAAGAGTTTCTTGCACAAAGTGCTTTTTCCCATTCCTGGGCCCGCTAAAACAACCTTATTTCCTGGTTCAACCAGCAGGGTTTCCACATCATAAGTATGGTTACTGCTTCTGCTGGAATATTCATCATACTGTCTTAAAAACTCCCATTGCGTTTCGGCCTGCTTCTTTTGAATCTCTTCCTCTGTCATAATATTTAACCGCATCCATGCATTTTCAATAGGTAATTTTTTCTGTAATCCTAAAACAGTGATATACGAATTTTCTTTGTGCTGTTCAGCCAGATATTTCTGCACCTTCTCATAGGTCATTACTCTCGATTGCGTCCGCTCACAATTCCAGCCCAATTCTGCCCGCAGATACTCCGCCAGTTCATGCCGCTCACTAGCTTTCATCGCCCCGGTCGCATTCAATACGTCTGAAAAATCGATGATATCCTTCTTGGCATCAAACAAAACCGTCTCATTATCCTGGTCTGGATTTTGAATCGAATAACTGGCTTGTTTCTTACCTAGGATCAGAATCTTTAGGTTGGGATATTTTTTATATACCTCGTGCTTGATAATCTGCGAGATAGAATGATTTATCTTTGTGCTTGTTTTATCCACGGTTACCTGAATCCCAAGTCCAAGTTCAGGATCCCCCAGATCGATTCCTGGATAATTTTTCTCCTCATAATTTAGGTTCTTTAAATGCCAGCCGTATACACGATTCAGTACCTCGCACATAATATCTTCTAATATTTTATTTTCATCCAGCAATCCCTGTTTGCCGTTATATTCCAGGTATAATTGTATATATGCAAACATGGAAATAAGCTGCTGTTTATCTGTATGTGTTCTTGTCATATTATCACCTCTTTTCTATGTCAAAATGCTTTGTTAATGTCTGGTATACCTCAGAGTACTCTTGCAGGAGTTCGGTGTAATTAGAAGAAATCTGACAAAACTCCGTTACAGCTTTGCTGAGCTTCGTGTGGTATTCCTGTTCCATCCATAGTTCAAGATAGACCAGGCAGCAGAACAGATCAATGTAACATTTCCATAAACTGTAGTTTTGTGCTTTCAGGGTAACAGAATACAGCCGGTCTGAAAGCTGGTAATTCATTTTCTTGAAGCTGGCAAGGATGGATTTGAGTGAGGCCGGATGAATCTGGTTCATATATTGTATGATCATGCGGCTTTCACTTAAGTTGTCTGCTCTGTAATAGCAGGAATTGTCCTTGAACCCCTTTTCGTATGGGTAAAGGAGCATCCTGAGAAGAAAGTCGGATGCATTTTTCCCGGACAGATATTTTTTTTGAAATAAGGACAGATAGATTTTACATATATCCTCTGAATTGCGGGAGTATAAGGTGAACAGGTTGTTATACAGGTCATCGGAACTGAACAGCTGATTGTCAGATGCCTGTGGTGCAATTCCAACAAGGATATCGGTCAGGGAGTCAATCAGTTGGTCGATGACAGCCTGAATGTCTGCATAAAGTGTCTTTTTCCGGTAGTACCGGATCTGTAATTGCATGATCTGGTAGATGTGCGCCAGGACTTGTTCTTGAGGAGGCAGCTTCTGGCACAGGCTGGACAACCGGTCTGTGATATCCGGTATGTCTGGTTTGGGACCCAGCTGACAACGATAGGCAATGACCAGCGCGTGCAGGAATGGGATGTCTGAATTAAGCAGGGTATCTATCATATCTGTATTGTCGCCGCTCTCTGATAAGAAGCTGGTAATCTGGACTAAAAGCTGTGCCGCCAGCAGGTAATGCCGCAGAGGGAGACCGTTTTCTTTTTTTATTTGTTCCCGGAGGTCTGCCAGATAGGCAACCGCTTCTTTTGTAAAATAGCGGCAGAGAAACCGGATTCCATAATAGACCGACCAGTCTGTACGATAAAAACCGTACTCCATATAGTACGTAAGAGTGCTTTCGGCATAGCTGATCAGGTTCAGATGCTGATCCATCGGTTTTACCAGATGCTGGGCAAGACCGACCATTTGACGCGTTTCGTAAGTCTGCTGGCCGGAAAATTCCGGGTTGTAGTCTGCAGGTACAGATGCTTTGAGATAACCATCCAGTAGCTGGATGAATTTCTCATCTGCGTTGGCTGCTGTAGTTACATATTTGATACACTGTTTTTTTAGTTCACCAGGTTCCATATAAGCAAGCTGGGTGAGAGCGTCTGCAAAATGATCAGAGCATAGTGCCTGGTATGCTTCAAATGTATCCACAGGAGTGACGGAAGCTGTCTGGCTGGCATCCTGTTTTGCGGAATGTGCCTCTTTGGCATCTTGTGACTGCTTTGGGTCTTGTGACTCTTTTGCGTCTTTTGACTGGGTGACGGAAAAGATTTCCTCCACCTGTCCCTCGCTTCTTAATTGCCGGATTAACTCCAGGTAATAGTGGTTCACTTCTTCTGTCAACTGTGTATCCAATGGGATAATGATGGAAGCATGTTTTTCTGCCAGATTGTCAAGGGAGTTGGAGAGGGAGTAGATCTCTGGCAGGATCCGGTTGTTATTATGAAGAATCAGAAGCCGGTCATGGAGTTTCCCTTTTGGTAAGGCATATACATGCATGTTCGCAGGGGCAATAAGCTGCAGTGGAAGTGTCATCTTTTTAATGTCTGTAATTCTGGAATCTTTACTTGAGCTGTCAGTACAGGTAAAGATGTCATACGTAATATTGGCATCGTCAATACACCAGATCAGCTTAGACAGTGCAGATGAATCCACATAAGGGTCAATCAGTATGACGTGGCTGCAGCGGGTGGATTTTAATTTTTTGTGAAGCCATTTCAGAAACTGTGCATGTTCCTTGTCTCCATCCGAAAGGAAGAGCCCGGAACCGGCAATGGAACTAAAGTTAAGTATCTGCCGGCATTCTCCGCTGACAGATTTTTCTTCCTGAAGCCATAATTCGTTGTCTTCATTTCCAAATGAAAAATCTTCCCGGGAAGTGTGTTCTCCCACTGTATTGGTTTCTTCCTTCTTGTCCTGCATCAGCCGGATCCATTCATCATCAAGTTGAAAACGCTGTTCAACAATATGCATGGTAAAATGAAAACTCCGGATCAGTGTTGCAGCGGAGTCTGCCACCAGATTTGTCCCGGTTGAATGACCGGATGGCTGGTACAGGCGGATATCCACAGAGGATACACTTTCCTGAAGGGGGATGGTGTATGTGTAATCTTGTTCTGTGCAATAGAACAGCTTCATATGCTCCAGAAAAAGATTGTTGGTATTGCAGGTTCGCACCAGTAAAACATATTGTCCGGAGAAAATATGATGATCGATTGTGATTTCGAGAGCATCTGCAATCATCTGGCCGTTTTCTTTATTTTCATGGTCTAACACCTTCCAGTGGATTCCCCGGCGGTTGTCGGCCGGCTGATTCAGATAGGAAAGAACCTCGAAGTTACCAAGTCTTGCCATATCATTTGCGGAAGCGTTCCGATAGATGCTTTTTAGAAAACGGGAAAACAGTTTGATACGGTGGGTATCCGGTGTGGAACCGGTGCAGTAAAGCGTCCGTGTGTTGGCTGTTACAAGACTTTCACAGCGCATCGTGCAGTCGTCTAAAGCTGCCTGTGGTTGGAAAGCTTCCCGAAGCGGGTCTGTTGTGTGGGAAGGTTCCAGCAGGTATGCCGGGCGGTAATGCGGCGTTCCGTTGCAGAGCGGGACTGCACGCAGTATATCCCTGAGGGATTCCGGACAATTGCTGATCCGTAGGGAGATGCTGTGTTCGTCCAGAATTTTTCCTAATGGCAGCCGGTCTTCAATCTGCCCAAGAAGGGCAAAAAGGTTGTCTCCGGTGCAGTAACCGCGGATTTCCAGTATTCCGGAAAAGTTCGCAAGAGGAGAAAGCTGCCAGTTGTCCATTCCCTCCGGGGTCATGTTGAACGGACAGGCATAGCCGTACAGGTATTGTACTTCAGGAGAAGCATCTGTATTATAAATAAAGTATAGGTTGATTAAGTAGGTTGCTGGGCGGTCGATTCCAATCCAACGGGAAGCCAAAGCAGGGTCCGAATCGAAAGTGACAATGTTATCCAGCGAACAGCCAAGTGCATGGCAGATGCGTTCCAGTACATCCAGGGTCACCGGCTGGTTGGAAGAGAGCTTGGCAAATGTTGCAGAGCTGACACCGAGCTGCTTCATGAATTCTGTCTTGGTTATGCCGTAATCAGAGAGAAGATTCCATAATTTGTCATAATGATACATATCGATACCTCCTTTTGGTTTGAATCTTTTACAGGTCAAAAGACCTTTTGACCCTGGCATCATATTATAACAAAATAAAATAAAAATCAAGTAAAATTTTGCGAATGCGAAAAATATTTTAATATTGCAAAAAAATAAAAAAATGTGGCTCATATTGTTGGCGGAATGCAGCTTTAGCATTGCTACGTGTTCAATGGAGCGAAAGCGGGTATTTCATGGTACCTGATATTCTGCATGCTTCCGGCGGCTGTGCGCTCGTCACGGCTGAACTGTTACATTTACGAACCGATGCACCAGGATGAAGGTGTTTTAAGCGTTTACAAAAGAATCGGTTTGCGATATAATTAATCCACAGCTACCATGGAATCTTAAATGTAATTGTGTGAGGTTATATATCGTGAAAGAAATTCAAGAATTGCAGCAGATTAAAGGCGATGCATATGATTATTATATTGCAGGAAGCGAAGAGGCAGATCTGTTTGAAAAAATATTTCTTGTGGATGAAATTGTAGATGAAATATGTAAACCGGATAAATATTTTCTGGTAGGAGAAAAAGGATCGGGAAAGACGGCATACTCTGTATATATGTCTAAAACAAAAAATATAAATTGCTTTTGCTCTATATCTTTAGTGGAGAATACATTATACCAGAGATTTTTGAGCATGAAAAATCAGAAAGTATTAGAACTGTCTAGCTACAAAGATATATGGATTAACTTGATCTATCTTATATTAGCAGAAAATATTCGGAAAGAATACGGAGATACGCTTTTTCGGAATTTAAAATATAAACAGCTGTCAAAAGCGATTGATACTTTTTATAGTGATGCATTTAAACCGGAATTTATTAATGCATTTGAATTTGTGGATAATGCTTCTGTATCTATAAATGCAATGATTCAACAAGGTGTGTTTTCGGCGGGGAGTAAAACGAAAGCAGAATCAATTCAAAAATATGTAGAGCAAAGTTATCAGGTCAGTCTTCTGAAGATAAGAGATGGATTTGAAAAGGCTTTTCAGAATATCTCATTAAAGAAACCAATGATTTTATTTGTGGATGGTATTGATGCCAGACCTAGAGAGATTGATAATACACAATATTTTGAATGTCTTGTGGGGTTGGTTAATGCTGTACTTGAGATGAATCAGTCTTTTTTGGGGCAGAAAAAAATAAAGGTTATGTTGTTAATCCGGCCTGATATTATGTATAAAATGCCGATTCATAATATGAATCAGAAGTTGAGAAACAACTCTGTTTTATTAAACTGGGTGACGACCTATCGTAAATATGTACAATCGAAGTTGTTCAAAATCGCAGATGACTATTTTATGAAACAGCAAAACACGGATTATGCTTTAGGAGAATGTTGGAGTCATTATTTTCCATATGAAATTGAATATCAAGAACCGTGGAAAAAGCCGGATAATCCTTTCGTGGAATTTCTAAGATATTCCCTTTACAAACCGAGGGATATTTTGACAATGTTGAATGAGATGGTGGAGGCTACGAAGGGAAAGTCATTTAGACATTCGGATTTTGAAGCAATGCTTGCAAATTATTCTATATACTTGAAGGGCGAGTTAAAGGATTATATGTTGATTTATATGGATGACTCGGATTACAATAATTTTATTTTGTTTTTTGATTATTTCCAAGGGTGTAGAAATTTTAGCTATAAGATATTTGAAGAAAAACATTTAGAATATGTTAAGTATCTTAAAGAATTAGGGCGTAAGATTCCTCCGTTTATGGATACGGCAAGTGACGCGTTGCAGTTATTATACGACACAAATATTATTTGCTATATGACACAGGAAGTGTCAAAAAATGGTAAAAAGAAGAACAAGATGTTTTGGTCTTATAAAGAACGGAATTACGCGAATATGCAGCCAGAAGTGCAAAAAGGTGGCAGGTATTCTTTCCATATGGCATATGCAAAAGCATTTCGGCTGGTTTAAGTTTTAATTTTCAGGAATAAGATATGTAGAAGACAGGGAATCAACAGCAGCGTTGGTTCCTTTTTCTTGTGGGGACAGATCTTGAAGCGTTTCATACGGAAGAAAAAAGGTACAAAGGGGGATTGCAGGATGGCAGAGAAGTATCCTTAGCGGCTTCTTGCTAAAGTACAGATTCTGTGCTACAATAGCCTCAACTTTAGAATACGTCAGAGTACGGATAGGAGGAAGAAAGATGAGTTTAGAATATGTAAGCACCCGGAATAACCAGACAAAGATTACCGCATCCCAGGCGATTTTAAAAGGGCTTGCTGATGACGGAGGATTATTTGTACCGACTGAGATTCCGGCACTTTCCTGTTCATTAGAAGCATTAAGCAAGATGAACTATCAGGAAGTTGCTTATGAAGTAATGAAGTGTTACCTCACCGATTTTACAGAAGAGGAATTAAAGCATTGTATTAACAGTGCGTATGACAGTAAATTTGACACTGAAGAGATTGCACCACTGGCAAAAGTAGGGGATGTTTATTATCTGGAACTGTTCCACGGTGCGACCATTGCGTTTAAGGATATGGCATTATCAATTCTGCCTCATCTTTTGACAACCTCCGCAAAGAAAAACCAGGTTAAAAATGAGATCGTGATCTTGACAGCAACCTCAGGAGATACCGGAAAAGCAGCACTGGCAGGATTTGCAGATGTTCCGGGGACAAGCATCATTGTCTTTTATCCAAAGAATGGTGTCAGCCCAATCCAGGAAAAACAGATGATTACCCAGAAGGGTGCGAATACCCATGTAGTAGGCATTAAAGGAAACTTTGACGATGCCCAGAGCGGTGTGAAAGCAATGTTTAATAATAAAGAGCTGGCAGAGGTCATGGACAAAACCGGGTATCAGTTCTCTTCGGCAAATTCCATTAATATCGGCCGTCTAGTTCCACAGATTGTATATTATGTATATGCTTACACCAGACTGCTTGCCCATGGTGAGGTAAAAGATGGCGAGAAGATCAATGTAGTAGTGCCAACCGGTAACTTCGGTAATATTCTTGCCGCCTACTATGCAAAGAATATGGGTGTCCCGATCCAGAAGCTGGTATGTGCATCTAATGAAAATAAAGTATTATTTGATTTCTTCCGGACCGGAACCTATGATAAGAACCGTGAGTTTATTCTGACGTCATCCCCTTCCATGGATATCCTCATATCCAGCAATCTGGAACGCTTAATCTATCTGATTGCAGGGGAAGATTCTGCAAAATGTACGGAGCTTATGAAGGCGCTTTCAGAAAAAGGAAGTTACAGCATTACCGATGACATGAAAGCAAAATTAGCGGACTTTACGGGCGGTTATGCGACAGAAACGCAGACTGCCGAGATGATTAAAGAAACTTACGAAAAAGAGAATTACATTATGGATACCCACACAGCGGTAGCCGGATATGTCTGCCGTGAATACCAGAAGAACAGTGGTGACACCACCAAGACGGTCGTTGCTTCGACTGCAAGCCCGTACAAATTCACAAGAAGCGTGATGAGTGCGATTGATTCCAAATACGCGGATATGGAGGACTTCGCCCTGGTTGATGAGTTGAATCGTCTTTCCGGTGTAGATGTGCCTAATGCAATCAATGAGATCCGTACCGCTCCGGTTCTGCATGATATCGTATGCGATAAAACCGAGATGCAGGCAACCGTTGAAAAAATTCTTGGACTGTAAAAATATTAGGATAAAATTTCTAAAAGCCGAACAGACTGTTCCTTTTTTGCCTGGGGACAGACTGTTCGGCTTTTTGTCTATTGAATATAGGAAAAGTATCTGTTATAATTATCTGTGTAAGAATAAATGCAATTATTTATGTGATTGCCCACACAAATAGTTTCTAAGTAGAAAGGTACAACACTTATGTGGAAAGAAGGAGATAGGGGATGCTGGTGAAGACATATGAGAAAATAACCGGACTATTTGCATCAAACCATGGTTATATGAGTTTTTCGACGCTCCAGGACAATGCAGTAACGATGCGCCAGATCCAGGAACTGGAACAGGAAGGTGTATTAGAAAAATTTGCAAGAGGCTGGTACTGGTGTACGAAATGCGGTTATGAAAAACCAGAAGACTATAAGTATATTGAGATTGCAAAAGTAAATCCCAATGCAGTCATCTGTATGGAAAGCGCATGTTATCTATGCGGGCTTTTGAAGAAGGAGCCGGGTGTGGTTACCGTTGCTACGGAACGAACTGACCGCAAGAAAATGGAACTTTATTTTCCTATTAGAAGATACTATTTTCAAAATGCCAATATTGCCGGGGAGATCTGTACAAAAACGACAGAATTTGGAGATTACCGGTATTATTCGGAAGAACGAGCCATCTGCGACTGCCTCCGGCTGAAAAATAAACTGGAAGAACAAATATATATAGAAGTAACAGAAGCATACCGGCAGAAGGAGCAAAGCCGGGCACGGATTTATGAATATGCCAAAGCGTTGAGGGGATTACGCAATGTGCAGGAGGCGGAAGGAAAAGATGCTTGAATGAATGACAAAGAAGTAAGAAAAGTGCTCTATGCGGAGTATCATATAAACCTAAATGAGTAAAATTCACAAAGGGGAAGGGGAAAGTACATGGGAAGAAAAGATATTGCATTAACCACGTATCTGTCAGACCACAGGCGGTTTGCAGATTTGTTTAACGGGTGCCTGTTCGGGGGAGAAAAGATTATAGAACAATCGGAGCTGACCGAGGAGGATTCGGTACAAAGTTACCGTGGAAAGAATCTTTATCTAAAGAAGACACGGGATAAAGTGATGAAATATGGAAAAGGAGCAGGCTATGTGGTACTGGCGGTGGAAAATCAGAACGAAACCGATTACGTTATGCCGCTGCGAAACCTTTTGTATGAAGCACTGGAATATGAACGCCAGCGCCAGGAACTTGCCCGGAGACATAAGGAAGAGCAGCGGCAAATGAAATCTCCGGAGCATAAGTCCACTCCGTCAGAATATTTATCCGGCTTTTACAAAGATGACCGCCTGTGTCCGATTATCACGCTGGTAGTCTATTATGGAAAAGAACCGTGGCAGGGTGCAAAAGATCTGTATGGAATTCTGGATTTCACCAACCAGGATCCGAAGCTGAAAAAATATGTGCAGAATTATGAGTTAAACCTGTTCCATTATGCAGAACACGATTCCTTTGAGATGTTCCAGACAGAACTGGGGGCACTGTTCGGGTTTCTAAGATACAGCGAACAGAAAGATAAACTACAGGATTATGTAAAGCAGCATCCGGAAGCTTATGATAACATAGACGAAGAAACATACCATCTGATTGCAGATCTGACCGGATCGGAAAAGATGCTTGAAGTAGAAGAAAAATGTAAGACAGAAGAAGGAGGATACGATATGTGTAAAGCGATTGCGGATATGATTGAAGACGGACGAATCGAGGGACGAATCCAAGGACGTGAAGAAGGACGTGAAGAAGGACGTGAAGAAGGGCGTAAAGAAGGGCGTAAAGAAGGGCGTGAAGAAGGGCGTGAAGAAGGGCGTGAAGAAGGGCGTGAAGAAGGACGTAAAGAGGGACGAACAGAAGGAGAGGATCTTTTTGCAGTGCTTGTGAAGAATTTGCTGAAAGACTCCCGTACGGAAGAACTGATGCTTGCCGTGAATGACAAAGAAGTGCGAAAAGTGCTCTATGCGGAGTATCATATAAACCTAAATGAGAAATGAAATTTAATATAAATAGGATATTAAGGTTGAAGAAAGCGGAAAATGTGGAGGATATGATGTGCAAAGCGATTGCAGACATGATTGAAGACGGACGAATCGAAGGACGTACAGAAGGAGAGGATCTTTTTGCAGTGCTTGTGAAGAATTTGCTGAGAGACTCCCGTACAGAAGAACTGATGCTTGCACTGAATGATAAAGAGGCGCGAAAAGCACTTTATGTAGAATATGACGTTAAGTATAACATGAATGAGGAACAATAACATCGGTTTCTTCTATATATAATATGAGTAAGTCTGTTGATGCAAGTCTGGGAACAAAGTCTAAAAAGTCTAATAATAGGGTGGTCACCCCTAAGTCAGAGAAATGTCAGAAAAGAATCTTGAATATGTACCAGTTATGACAAAAATATGCCACAATTAAAAGGCATTATATACTCAAGTCAAGTGAAATTGACGGAATATAATCAAAACCATAAGAAGACGATGAAAAAAGTCTTGACCTTTCAATTCTTTGTTGATATAATCGTCTTGTTAATGGAAAAGATTATGTTTAGTTATACTTCCGGTATATGGAAAAAATTGAGCATTTTCAAGGCTTCCGGGGTATAACTTCCGTAGTCCAACACCACATTTCAAAATTCTTAAGGAGGAAGAAAAATGAAGAAAAGCATGGCAAAAGTATTAGCAGGTGCTTTATCACTTGCTATGGCAGTTACATTAG
>JAQXIP010000057.1 GCA_029007845.1 Clostridiales bacterium | reverse complement strand
GAAGAGATTGTCATGGAAAGTGAAAGGCTTTGCAATGAGCAGAAGTTATAAGCATACACCAGTATATAAAGTTGGTGGTAAAACGAAATATGCCAAGAGACTGGCAAATAAGAAAATACGTCGTTCTGTAAAAAATAATCTCGAAGATGCGTATTCAGGTAAATCCAACGATTATCGCAGAGAAAACGAATCATGGCATATTTGGGATTATAGGTTTTGGGGAGAGCCAATATGGAGAGAGGAATCTCCACAGAATATAAAGGGAGAACTATGGGAAAAGTGCTATAAGAGAAAGTGAGGCAATATATTATGCACCAATTGAATATTTTAATGGTCGATTGACTTTTATTGAATAAGAGGAGTTTCTTTGATGAGTGAAAGGATGGTTTTTATGATGGGGATGAAATCATGATGATGACAGATTCAGAGAAGTAGATCGCAAAGAGTTAGACTGAATGAGTAAGGAGAATTGGCACAATGGTAGCATATGTCATTGGTGATATTCATAATTCAATAAAAAAGCTTGATTATATGATTAAACCGATATAACATATAATGCAAGATTAGAAAAAGAATGAACGAGGAGATTTGTAGAAATATAATAAAAGAAAAATTGGAACTTCATATTTGGTGGGATTGATATTCCGGAGGTGATTTTTATAGCTACATATGTTATTTCAGATATTCATGGACAATATGATATGTTCATGGAGTTACTTGATAAGATTAAACTTAAAGATACAGATACACTTTATATTTTAGGGGATATACTTGACAGGGGACCTCATCCCATAAAGACAATTAGAAAACTCATGGAAATGCCAAATGCTATATGCATGGTTGGTAACCATGAGCTTATGGCGTTAGAATGTCTGGAATTTTTGATGAAAGAAATCACGGATATGGCCATAGAGGAATTGGATGAAGAAATGCTGGATAATTTGGTGACGTGGCAATATAATGGAAGCAAATCAACAATCGATGAGTTTAGTCAATTGGATTCAGAAGCTAAACAAGAGGTTATAGATTTTATAAAGGAGTTTCTGATATATGAAGAGGTATCGATTAATGATAAAAACTATCTTCTGCTCCACGCAGGTTTAGGAAACTATTCGCCGGATAAGGACATAGAGGATTATTCACTTCATGAGTTAATATGGGTAAGAGCGGACTATGATGTACAGTATTTTAAGGATACTTATGTTATAACGGGACATACACCGACACAGACAATCGAGGATAATCCGCATCCTGGTTATATTTACCGGCGAAACAACCATATAGCAATTGATTGTGGAGCATCTTATCCTGGAGGAAGGCTGGCTGCCTTATGTTTGGATACTGGAGAAGAGTATTATTCAACGTCCAATGAAATGGAGGAGATTAATATATGATATATGCTATAAGTGACATTCATGGATGCATTGAAGAACTTTAAAAGCAGATGTAACAGGTTGAACTCAGTGGGGATAATCGCATTATTTTTCTAGGAGACTATATTGATTACGGTGATAGCTCATATCAGGTTTTGAAGTATATCTGGGATTTACAGAAGGAATACGGAGAAGAAAAAGTTGTAGTCCTTAAGGGAAATCATGAGCAGATGTTTTTAGAGTGGATTGATGATTACAGAAATCCATATTTTGATGGAACAGAAGATTATTTGACTTTTAATGATTGGTTATGGAAACTTCATCTGCATTCCGGACTGAGGAATTGGAACTGAATTGTCTAGTCTGTCTGATCGATTTTGGAATCTGGAAAGAGCAACTAACGATATTTTTGCGGAAAATGCGTGGTATTTTAGAAATGCGCTTGTTAGAGCCAATTATAACGATTTAAAAAATGGTGTTCATGAGACAACTGAGTATTTGGAAATGTTTTTAAGGAATTTGTTGTTGGATGAGAAGAATGAACTTCATAATCGTTCGATGCATATTAGTGGAGGGGTGCAGAAGTGGACATTGAAAAGATAGTTACTCTGGAGGAGATAGAAAAAGTGTTATTTTCATGCATTACTTTGTTTAAAAGAAGCACATATAAGGAGGATTTTTTATGAGCGTGATCAATGTACAAAATCTTACACGTGATTATGGAGCAGGAAGAGGTATCTTTGATGTATCTTTTTCTATTGAAAAAGGAGAAGTTTTTGGATTTCTTGGGCCGAATGGAGCCGGAAAAACAACCACAATCAGGCATCTGATGGGATTTTTGAAATCGCAGTCGGGTAAATGTAGCGTTGAAGGATTGGATTGCTGGAAGGATAGTGCTACAATTCAGGCAAGGTTAGGATATGTGCCCGGAGAAATCAGTTTTTTTGATGATATGACGGGTGATGAATATCTTGCGTTTATGGAAAAATATAGAAGGATTGGTACGGATAGTCGCAAAAATGAACTGTTAGACTTTTTTGAACTTGACCCAAGAGGGAAAATAAAGAAAATGAGTAAGGGAATGAAACAAAAGCTGGGACTGGTAACAGCGATGATGCATGACCCGGATGTTCTCATTTTTGACGAGCCTACAAGTGGACTGGATCCATTGATGCAAAGCCGTTTTGTGGAATTTGTGGAGGCAGAAAAAAAGCGCGGGAAAACAATACTGCTTTCGAGCCATATGTTTGAAGAAGTAGAACGAACTTGTGATCGTATTGGTATTATCCGGAATGGTAAATTAGTAGCGGTAGATTCCGTAGAAGCACTGCGAAAACGCCATGTTCGTTCCTATACAGTTACTTTGGATACGAAGGAACTTGCCGCATCTTTTGCAAACGATTTTGGCGGTCTTTTAGATGGACAAAAAGTGACTGTTATGACAAAGCAGAGTCTGGAAGAAATCTTTATGAATTACTACGGAGGTGAGAAAAATGATTAATGGTGCTTTGTACAAACGCGGAATGAAGGGCAGTATCAAATTGTTGATCATTTTGTGTGCAGTGATCACGTTATATGTTTCTGTGATTATCAGTATGTATGAACCGGAACTCGCAAAGTTGTTGGATAGTTATGTTGAACTTTTACCGGAAATGATGGCGGCGGTAGGAATGAAAGCTGGAGCAACAAGTCTGGTTGGATTTATGTGTGACTACTTGTATGGGTTCATCTTGATTATTTTTCCGATGTTGTTTTGCTTTCTGAGGGGAAATGGATTGATTGCAAAGTATGTAGATAACAGTTCTATGGTTTCCCTGCTCGCTGCCCCTGTCAGACGATGGAAGGTTGCACTGACACAGATGTTTGTGATGATAAGTGGCATATGTATTTTAGTCATCTACACCACAATATTGGAATATGTATGTGCCGAACATGGCTTCCCGGGTGAATTGGAACTAAAAACACTTCTGGCGCTCAATTGCGGACTGTTTTGTTTACATTTATTTATTGGCGGAATTTGTTTTTTGGCGTCTTGTCTTTTTTCTAATTCCAAGTACAGTACAGGATTTGGAGTTGGCATTCCGATATTCATGTATGCAGAAAAAATGCTGGTTAATATGGGTGGCAGCGCAGAAAAAGCGAAATATTTTACATTTTTCTCCCTGTTTAATCCGGAAGGAATTGCTTCAGGTGAAAGTGGAGCAATGATTGGGGCTATGGTGTTGTTTGCTGGAGGAATTGTGTTGTTTATTCTAGGAGTGGCAGCGTTCAGTAAAAAGGATTTACATATTTAATCAAATTCTGATTGAGATTTCACCTGTTCTAAGAGACTTAATAATTGTTATATTTTATTATCAAAAATCTCACAAGCCTTTGAAAACACTAGATTTGTCCCAGGTGAACTTTCCCTTAGCCTTTCCCTTGTGTTATATCTTCCCATAGGGTTTCACGCACCCTGATAAGGGAAAAAATGAGGGAAAGAAGCTGGCTCATGCCATTCCATAGAGTAGAATGGAAACAGAATATGTGTTTGACATGAAAGCGGTTAGATGTTAGTATACTAGTTAAGAAGATGCTGCCGATAGACGGTTAGCCTGATATTATTTTAAGTCAAAAATGACCGCCAAAGTTTACCAGACCGGGGCGGTTATTTTTGTGTCTTATCATTGCTCTTAGACCCAACGGCATAACCAAGAGCAAAGCAAGTTAAACATAAGCTGATGATTATATATGCGATGCAGATACAGTGACAATAGGTCGAAAAAGTAGTAAAAATAGAAAAAGTGATTGATTTTCGCAGACAGGAATTATCAGCATTAGATAACATCATCAAATTATAACGATTGGCAAAACGGCAGGGGCAACAGTAAGTGGAAAGTGCTTATTGAAATATAGGTTTGCAATAATACAAGGAGATATCAAATGATTACATGTAGAGACGTATACAATCTCCGGCTTGACGGGGTTGAGCTTTTAACTGGAGAAGTCGGGCTGGAACGTATGGTGTCGTGGACTTATATGGTGCAGACCAGACCGTTCGATGACCATATGAATCCGGGAAACTTTGCCCTGATTGTAATTGATTATGTCCGGTTTACACTTGACGCAGTACCGGAAGTTATGATGGAACTAAATGATCTGGGAATATCCGGCCTTGCTATCTCGATTGAAAATGACAAAGAGAAGATTCCACAGGAGATCATCGACAAAGCTCTGGAATTGGAACTGCCCCTGTTTTATGTAAGATGGGAGGGTGCTTCATTTGTAGATATTGCCCAGAGTGTGGGAAAGCTCATACTTGAAACAGAGGTGAGAAATAAAAAAACAGGGGACTATCTGTATAATCTTCTGTTCGGGTATGAAGTAAATTCCAAATATGTTGAAAAAATATCCGCCCAGTTTGGATTAGATTTCACCAAACCATACCGGGTAGGGATTATTGTAATTGACAGAAAATATGGAATCAATCTTGAGCAGGATGAGCATACTTATGAATACTACACGGACTGCCTTAACAGGGAAGTCATTCATATGAAAAAGAAGCCGATGTATATGCGGTTTTTAAATAAATTTGTTCTGTTATTTGAGGCTACCGAGACAAAAGATACCGAGCATGAGCTTGAGGAAATGCTGACGGAACTGGACAACAGGCCACCGTTTAAGAATCTGATTCGGGGAACCTGTATTCTAGGCAGTGCATATACCAATCCAAGTGAGTTTGGAAATAGTTATCAGGAGGCCAAAAGCCTGATACCGAAGAAGGATATTCTGCCAAATCCGAAGAATAAAAAGGTATTAAGTGCAAGCTCAATGGGAATATACAAGTTTATGTTTAACAGTGGAAACCAGCAGGAAATATTGGATTATTGCAATGACAGGCTTCGGAAAATAGAAGAATATGACCATGCCAATGGAACCTTTCTTCAGGAAACCCTGCTCGCCTATTATATGAATGGATTTAATATAGGGAAAACGGCCAATGAGCTGTTTGTACATAGAAACTCCCTTCAATACAGGCTTCGGAAAATAGAAGAGATATTAGGTATGACACTGGATGATTCCATGGAATATCTGGATCTGGTAAACTGTATCCTCATCAAGAAACTGATGTTTTTGTAGGACGATTGTGCAAAATAAACAGAATGACTGTGAATTATGAACATTGTGATAGCCGGAAAAATAGTATATGATCTGATTATCAGCAAAGGCGCTGGAGAGAAATCTTCGGCGTCTTTTTTGTTTATAAGGCGACTAGCAATGATGCACTTGAATTGAGGAGGAAAAGATATGAAAATGAAAAAATTATTGGCAATGGCACTTGTAGGAGTAATGACAGTATCTTCATTGGCGGGCTGCGGTTCATCTGGGAAAACGGCCGGAACACAATCCGCTAAGCCGGAAGGTGATTCCGGTCATGTATTAAGAGTTGGAATGGAATGTGCATATGCACCATTTAACTGGACCCAGGATACCGATACAACACCTGATGGCAGCAAGGCAGTTCCGATTTATGATTCCAATTATTATGCATATGGCTACGATGTAGCAGTAGCACAGAAGCTTGCAGATGAAATGGGAATGGAACTTGAGATTCATAAGGTTGAGTGGTCATCAATCGGTATCTCACTTGACGCAGGAGATTACGATGTAATCATCGCAGGTATGGGACGTACCGCAGAAAGAGAAGCTTCCTATGCATTCACAGATCCATACTATTACAGAGACAACTGTATCGTAGTGAAGAAGGGAAGCAAATATGAAAACGTAAAAGGGCTTTCCGATCTGGCAGGAACCGGATGTAAAGTAACAACACAGCTTGGAACCGGATGGATTCCACTTCTCGACCAGATTGAAGGAGCTGAGCAGTCAGGAAACTATGAGACAACATCAGAGTGCTTCATGGCAATTTCAAATGGCGTAGCAGATGTATGTGTGGTAGACTTACCGACTGCACAGTCAGCAGCCCTTACAAATGACGATCTTGCAATTATCACTCTTGATGAAAATGATACATTTACCGGTGATGACGAGATGGTAAACGTATGTATCGCAACAAGAAAAGATGATACCGAATTAAGAGACAAAGTACAGAAAGCAATGGATGCAATTGGCTGGAACGATAAGGCAAAAATGGATGAGCTTATGAGTACGGTACTGACACAGCAGCCAGCCGCAAATTAACGTCAGAATGAAATCATTAACCAGTGTAAGCTGGGAGAAAAGCGAGGTATGACTATGAATTTTGAACAACCAAGTAATTCCCTTGAGTGGATGGTATTTTTGGCAAAAAAATATTCCAGTATGTTTATCGAAGGAACCTGGCTTACGCTATATATCGCTGTCATTGGTACAATCTTTGGCTTTATACTTGGATATGTAGTGGGAATCGTCGAGGACATTAAGATCAATCCGGGAGACGGAATCTTAAGGAAATTATTCGTAAGACTGGTAAAAGCCGTATTCACCATATATGTAGAAATATTCAGGGATACACCAATGATTGTACAGGCGATGATTATCTATTATGGAATTAAAATGCTTGGAGTCGAGGTAACACCGGTTTTTGCAGGTATACTGGTAACGGTATTAAACACCGGGGCATACATGGCAGAAACCGTAAGAGCCGGAATTTGTTCCATCGAACTTGGCCAGCGCGAAGGAGCATGGGCGATGGGCATGTCACCATTTAAGACGATGCTGTACGTCGTTCTGCCGCAGGCTTTTAAGAATATCATTCCTGAGATGGCAAACACGTTCTTGACAAACCTTAAGATGACATCGGTGTTAAATGTTATCGCAGTACAGGAGCTTTTCATGGCAGCAAAAACGGTAGGTGGAAATTACTACAAGTATTTTGAATCTTATCTTGTAATTGCCGTTATTTACTTTGTATTATGCTTTGTTTTCAATAAAATATTTAACTTGATTGAGAAGAAGATGCAGGGAAAAACAGATTACGCACTTGCAGTAGAGTATATGGATAACGAGTAGGAGGTGGCGTACTATGAGTGAACCAATTATTTCAATAAAGAATTTAAGTAAATCATTTGGAGATCATGAGGTCTTAAGAAAAATAGACATTGATGTAGAAGAAGGAGAAATCATATGTATCGTTGGCTCCTCCGGTTCTGGAAAGTCAACACTTCTCCGGTGTATCAATAAGCTTGAGAGACAGACGACAGGAAAGATTTTATATCACAATAAAGAAGTGCGTGATGTGCAGAAGGATATCAACAAATACCGGTCGAAAGTAGGCATGGTGTTCCAGTCCTTTAACCTGTTTAACAACATGACAGTGTTGCAGAACTGCATGCTATGCACAAGAAAAGTACTTCATATCTCAAAAGAGGAAGCATTTGACAGAGCGATCACGCATCTGAAGGAAGTAGGAATGGCGCCTTATATCAATGCGAAGCCGGCACAGCTGTCAGGCGGGCAGAAACAGAGAGTTGCCATCGCACGTTCGCTTTGCATGAATCCGGAGGTACTTCTCTTTGATGAGCCGACCTCGGCGCTTGATCCGGAGATGGTAGGTGAAGTCTTAAATGTAATGAAGGAGCTTGCAACGACAGGACTTACTATGATTATTGTGACACATGAGATGGCATTTGCCAGAGATGTATCTACCAGAACCATTTTTATGGACAGCGGTTATGTGGCAGAGGATGCGGCACCATCCGAGTTATTTACAAATCCAAAGAATCCGAGAACAAGAGAGTTCTTAAAGAGATATCTTGCAGGTTAAAGGGAGGCATATGATATGGATAATTTTATAGTTACATTTGCAAGGGGCTTCGGCTCGGGCGGAAAAGTGATTGCCTCACAGCTTGCAAAGGACTTGGGAATTCATTGTTATGAAAACCGTATTCTGACACTGGCGAGCCAGCTGAGTGGTCTTGATGAAAATGTTTTTCAGGAGGTCAATGAGAAAATAAGAGAGACCAATATGATCTCCAGTTTTCTCCGGGGACTGCCAAGATCGAAAAACTATATTGCCAGAAATGAGAAATTTGTATCGGATGATAAACTGTTCGAGTATCAGAGCGAAATTATCAGAAGCCTGGCAGAAAAAGAATCGTGTGTCATCGTTGGAAAATGTGCGGATTATGTTTTGAGAGATAAGCCAAATGTAGTCAGCATATACATCGAAGCACCAAGAGATTTCTGTGTAAAGAGAACAATGGAAAACATGGGGGTAACGGAGGAAGTGGCACATGCTACCATAGAGAGAACCGATAAGTACAGGGCTGACTATTATCAGTACTATACACATGGAAATTACTGGACGAACCCAGTCAACTACGATATGACGTTAAATAGTCAGAGAGTTGGCGTAGAAAACTGCGTAAAGGCAATTGAGCAGTATCTAATTATTAAAGGATTGATAACGCCTGATGCAATTCAATCATCAGATGAGATAAAATAAACGGCATTCATATAATAGAAGAAAGAGGGATAATATGAGATTAGAAAATACAGGCTGCACAGCACAGGATATTAAGGACAAAGTAAACAAATATATGATTGAGACATATGAGAGAATGGACTTTTTATGTGAGACAGCAAAAGATCAGTATCTTTATGATGAAAAAGGAGAAAAGTATTTAGATTTTTATGCGGGAATTGCCGTGAATTCTGCCGGAAGCTGTAATGAAAAGGTAGTAGCAGCAGTCATAGACCAGGTGCAGGATGTCATGCATACGTTTAATTATCCATACACAATTCCACAGGCACTTCTTGCAGAAAAAGTATGTACAACCATCGGAATGGATAAGATCTTTTTCCAGAATTCCGGTACTGAGGCAAACGAGGCCATGATTAAAATGGCAAGAAAATATGGGATTGAAAAATATGGTCCAAATAAATATCACATTGTTACCGCTAAGATGGGATTCCATGGACGTACATTTGGAGCAATGTCAGCAACCGGCCAGCCGGGTAATGGATGTCAGGTAGGATTCGGACCGATGACATACGGATTTTCTTATGCTCCTTATAATGATTTACAGGCATTTAAAGATGCATGTACAGAAAATACGATCGCTATTATGATAGAACCAGTACAGGGCGAGGGTGGAGTACATCCTGCAACCCAGGAATTTATGACAGGGCTGAGAGAATTCTGTGATGAAAATGGAATGCTTCTTCTGATCGATGAGGTTCAGACCGGATGGTGCAGAACCGGTAAAGTTATGAGCTATATGAATTATGGGATCAAGCCGGATATTGTATCAATGGCAAAGGCTCTCGGTGGTGGAATGCCAATCGGCGCAATCTGTGCAACCGAAGAAGTCGCAAAAGCATTTTCAGCAGGTTCTCATGGAACGACTTTCGGCGGACATCCGGTAAGCTGTGCGGCAGCGCTTGCAGAGGTGAATGAACTGCTTGACCGGAATCTGGCGGATAATGCCGCAAAGATGGGCGAGTATTTCAAGAGTAAGCTTGCTGCACTTCCACATGTGAAGGAAGTAAGAGGACAGGGGCTTTTAGTCGGTGTTGAATTTGATGACAGTATCAATGGGGTAGATGTAAAGCATGAATGTCTTAAGAGACATCTGCTTATTACCGCAATCGGGGCACATACAATCCGCATGGTGCCGCCACTGATCATTGATGAAAAAGACTGCGATGAGGCATATGAGATTATTAAAGCATCTGTAGATGCACTTTCCTAAACGGATACAACACACATGGGACTTTCGCCGTGTGGTGCATTAATAAATAAGAAAAGGCGGGAGATAAAGATGAATGAATTCGCATTTTCGATTCCACAGAATATC
Source organism: Clostridiales bacterium (assembly GCA_029007845.1). Lineage (GTDB taxonomy): Bacteria > Bacillota > Clostridia > Lachnospirales > Lachnospiraceae > SUG1228. The sequence continues at coordinate 6,990 of JAQXIP010000057.1, read as the reverse complement.
AAAGTCGGTGCTGGCAGCTTAAGTAAGCTGCCGGAGCTGGCAAAAGAACTTGGTAAGAAAAAGGCATATATTATTTCAGGACCACATCTATACAAGATCGGAATGGTCGCAAAGTGCCAGGAGGCACTTGGGAGTGCAGGTATAGAAAGTGACTGCTTTACGGAAACAGAGGCAAATCCAAGCACCGAAACGGTTGAAAAAGCCAAAGAAGGCTTTCAGGCATGTGGTGCTGACTTTATTGTGGCATTTGGAGGAGGCTCACCGCTAGATGTTGCAAAGGCAGTTGCAGTTCTTGCCACATATGGCGGCAATATTGCAGATTATGAAGGTGCTGGGAAAGTAAAAGGCCCGGTAGTCCCAATGATTGCAATTCCAACCACAGCAGGAACCGGTTCAGAGGTTACCGCTTTCTCAGTAATTACAGACCATAGCAGGAATTATAAACTTACCGTTGTGAGTAATTATCTGCTCCCGGCATATGCGATATTAGATCCACAGCTTATCAGTACCGTGCCGAAGAAGACAGCCGCAGCCTGTGGGATTGATGCTCTGGTACACGCACTGGAGGCATATATTTCGCTTGCAGCTTCCCCGTTCTCTGATCTATTTGCCGAAAAAGCACTGAAATTAATTGGCGGAAACATAAGAAAATATGTTGCAGACAGAACGGATCTGGAAGCCTGTGAGGCTATGATGGTTGGCTCGTTATTTGCCGGAATCGCATTTTCCCACGCAAGACTTGGAGATGTACATGCGATGAGTCATCCGGTAAGTGCATATTTCGATGTGCCCCATGGAGTTGCAAATGCAATTCTGCTTCCGACCGTGGTTGATTTTAACATGAGCGAGGCAGCAGACAAATACTGCTTCCTATATAATGCCATAGCAGCTAGCCCGATAGCCGAAAAAGAATTTACCCCTGATATGCTTGGATCAGAAATCCGAATTCTGAATCATGAGCTGGACATACCGGCATCGCTTAGCGAGGTAGGGGTAAAGAGTGACTGCTTTGATGTCATGGCAGATGATGCCATGAAGAGTGGAAATATTTTTGTGAATCCGAGAAAGACAACAAAGAACGATATTCTTGATCTGTATAATCAGGCTTTCTAAACAGAAACTGGTGGAAAGCCTGATTATACAGATCGGATTGCACATTTTATAACCCCGGCTGTTCACGGATCAGGGATTGAATCTGTTCTACCGAAAGGTCATCCATCCATGCCTCGATCTGGCGGAAGGTGTCTTGATAGGCTTCAGGGATCTGATACTTTTTCACTTCTTCCAGAAGGGTAAAGATATGGTCGAAGTCAAAGGCATCAATGTCCTGCAAAATACTCTTTAAGATCCGATGAATCATATCCTCGCCAAGTGTCTCCTGCACAGCCGGTTCCTCAGAACCGGTATCCAGAAGGTGATAATGTTCCAGCACTGACTGGATCTGTGACAAAAGAATCCGGTATTCATTCTGGAACAAATCCACATGGTCATCGATATAGCCATAATCCTTATTTCGTCCGGCTGATTCTTGGTTTTTGGCAAGCTCGGACAAGGCCAGGGCGCCGATGTTTAAAGTTGTACTCTTGGCAGAGTGGATTTTAATTGTATAATTTTGATATTCCTGCTGCTGTTGAAGTGTCTGCAGTTCAGACAGCATCTTTTCTCCGTGGTCGTAGGTAATCTTTAGAATACTAAGATAATCTTCTATGCTCCCTCCACAGTTTTTGATGCCGGATTCTAAGTCTACTCCTTTCAGGCAGGTTTTTAAGTAAGACAGTTCAGCCGATTCTTTGTCGGAATCCGGGTCATTCTTTTGGGCAGAAGCTGTATTTTTCTCTTGGAAAGACAGCACTTCTTCAGGAAGAAATTGGATTAATAATCGTTCTAACTGGCGGGTATTCATCGGTTTGCCAAGATATTCGTCAAAACCAAGGGAAATCAGTTTGTCTTTTGCACCGCTGATCGCATCTGCTGTCAGTACAATGATTTTACCTGCTCCTTGTGCAGAATAATAAGGGCTTAATGTCCGGATCTGCTGCATGGCTTGAATTCCATCCATTTCCGGCATCATCTGATCCATGAAGATAAGTGGGTACTGGGTTGTGTTACATAGTTCAATGGCTTCTTTGCCACCGGAAGCAGTGTCAACTACCAGACCATAGGAGCTTAAGATTCCCTTTGCAACCCGGAGATTCACAGGGTTGTCATCTACAGCAAGCACCCGGACACCGTGAACCTTGAGACTGTCTGCCGAGTCGACTTCTCCTTGTTTTTCTTCGATGTAATAATCCTCTGTGATGGGACTATCATCTATAATGTCTTGTGTCAGAATGACGGTAAAGACGGAACCTTTTCCATATTCGCTCGATAGCTGGATCTCGCCGCCCATCAATGTCACATAGCCATTAGCGATTGCAAGTCCTAAGCCGGATCCTTCTACTCCGTAATGCAGTTTCTGATCCAGGCGTTCGAATTTTTTAAAGATGCCTTCCTGATCTTCTTTTCGGATTCCGATTCCGGTATCGGTGACCTTGAATTCAAGAGTGACCTGGGAATCTGTTCTGGACTGTATAGATACTTCAAATAGTACACTTCCTTCGTCGGTATATTTTACCGCATTATTTAATATATTCATCAGGACTCCACGGATACGCACTTTGTCTCCAAAAAGCTCTTTTGGAATGTGTTCATCGATTTTCATGTGGAAAGAAAGTCCTTTTTGCTTTGCCTGAGCCTGAATGATCAGGGAGACATCCCGGAATAAGGTAGCAACAAAATAGTTGCCTGGGATGATCTCCATCTTGCCGGATTCAATTTTTGAAATATCCAGAATATCATTGATGATAGCCAGCAGATTATTGGAGGAAAGTTTAATATCTTGTACATGGCTGCGTACTTCCTCGCTGATATCCATTTTTAACAGAAGCTCAGAAAAGCCGATAATTGCATTCATTGGTGTGCGGATTTCATGGGACATATTTGCAAGAAATGTACTTTTTGCCTGAGTGGCATATTCCGCCTCTTTTTTAGCATCTTCCAGCTGCTTGACATACTTCATCCGTTCGGATAAGTCTGTAACAATAATAATATATCCAAGAATATCACCGTAATTGTCATAGATTTTATTGATAGAAAGGGTGCAATAGAGCTGGTTATGATGGCATACGGCATCCACATCCCGATGCTTTTGCTCAAAGTCGAAGGCTTCGCTTTCGGTCAGGTCAAATATCCGGTCGATGGACATGCTATTGTATTCATTCTTTTTTATTTCCAGAGAAGAAGATGCAGTATCATTCAGAATCTGTAACTCCTTTTTGGAATCGTAGACGAGAACCGGGGTAGAGAGGGAGTCGTATATAAATTCGGACATGTTATTAATGTTAATCCGGGAGTGATTCACAAAGGTAATGGCATTGTACATGACAACCAGACCGAAAAACTGTCCAAGCGTACTTCCAGGAACTGCAGTTTTTCCAAGTAATGGGAAAATTGTGTCAAACAGCATGCCAAGAATGATGATAATCTCTGTCACAAGAAGCTTTTTTCCTAATTCTTTTCCCCGCTTTAGCTTGGAGCAAAAAAGCATGTAGCAGATTACGCATAACAGATTCACGGCAGAAAGAATACAGTATGCCGTGTAGATATTATTTCCCAAACCGGAGCGGAAGGTGTAAGTTGTTCCAATATCGCTGAGCTGGTAGGAAACCTGATCCTTTTGTATTATAATAAAATAGACAGAGATACCAAGAAAGGAAAAGCCTTCAGACAGGATGCGGGGAATCCGCTTCAGCTCGGCCAGACGGCATACCAGTATCTGTGCAGTGATCAGATAGCCAAATACGCCAATCATTCCAAGAACTCTCCATGGGTATGCATGATCGGGTACGGTCTGGATGATAATACCGTAAAAGCCCAGTGACCAGATGGCACTAGAGAGGCAGAAGAGCATAAACAGGCGATTATCAATATATTTCATTTCGTTGGTTGAGAAAAAATGGATGGAGAAATAAAGAGCCACCACAAAACAGGCAAAGATTGCCTGGGAAAAAAGGATATGCTGCATAAATTCTGCCTCCTTATTGTTTTAGCGCCCGCTCAATCGTTTCAATTAATGTTTCTTTACTGACCGGTTTTGCCAGATAGGCTGCGGGATTACAGGAGTAACATTCGTTAATGACTTCACGATCCAGTACACCGGATAGCAAAATGATAGGGATGTTCTTTCCACCTGTGTTCTTCCGGATCATATTCATAACAGTGGCACCGTTATAGAAAGGCATCTGAAAATCAAGCAGAATGACATCGGGTGTATGCTTTAACAGATATTCCAGAGCCAGTTTCGCAGAATTAATCATAATTACATTATAGGAGTCATGAAGAAAACGGTTAATCTGCTTTAAATAGGTCATATCATCATCAATGGCCAGCACTGTTCTCTTGTTTCTCTCCTTTTGCCTTTTGTTGTATACTTCCATTACCTTTTGAACAAGCACATCCTTTTGAACTGGTTTTACAAGGAAACCGTCCACACCTAATACAACAGAATTCAGGACGGTAAGCTTGTCATTGCTTCCGGTCATGAGGATAATTGGAACATTAATACATTCTTTCAGCTTACGGAATTCTTCGACCGTCTGAAAACCGTTCATAACCGGCATATAAAGATCTAAGAGGATTACGTCCACAGGATTTTGCTGGACATATTCCAGTGCCTGCCTGCCCCCGTTTACGGTGGCTGTATTGGCAATAGATTTTAGGTACAGGCTCATAATCTCCAGCGATTCAATATCATCATCTACAATTAATACATTTGGTCTCATTGTTCGCATCATTCCTTTTTCTATTGACATCGTATGTATGGCACTACATCTTCTGTATAAGCACGGAAGATCTCTCCTACGCTCCAGGCCTGGGTGTAACAGCCCCTGCTGGTACAAGGGAACTCTCCATCAAAGATTTCTGCAATTCCATTGATACAGCCGTCCTTCATATGATCTTCCATTACATGGATCATCTCAAGGGCATGTTGTATTGCTTCCGGGGAGTGGTCATGGACTTTGCAATAGGCACTGATGTATCCTCCAAGAGGAAATGCCCATACAGTTCCCATATGATAAGCTCCGTCCCGTTTGATCAGGGCTCCGATATATTCCTTCTGAAAGCCGGGCTCTTCCGGTGCAAGGGATCGGAGCCCGTAAGCGGTATACAGTGTTTCGGTAACCGTCTGTACAATGGCAAGTTCCTGTTTTCTGGAAAGCATTGTATATGGAAGAGAGACCGCCCAGATCTGGTTTGGACGGATGGCATCTTCACAAGGATCTACCACATCATACAGACATTGCTTTTCCTCATTCCAGTACCGGGCAGCAAAGGATTCTTTCACCTTCAAAGCAAGATCTTTATATGGGGTGGAATCCTTTTTAAAATGCTCAGAAAGACTTGCCATTACCATCAGGGCGTTATACCATAATGCATTGATCTCTACTGGTTTTCCATGACGGGGGGTAACAACCCAGTCACCTACCCGTACATCCATCCAGGTAATCTGGTCTTTGTCACTGCCGCCGTGGATCAGGCCGTCCGAATCCATGCCGATGGAGAAGTCGGTGCCATTTTTGTAGGCAGCGATTATTTTCTCCAGAACCGGGTAGATTTCCTTTTCAATAAACTGGTAGTGTTCGTCTGTGCCGGCATAGTGAAGGAACCGTTCTACGGCATAAAAATACCAGAGGGAAGCATCGATGGTGTTATACATTGGCTCCTCTTTCGCACTGTTTGGAAATACATTTGGCAGAAGACCATTTTTCTCATAGCGGGCAAAAGATGCCAGAATCTCCCGGCAGTCCTCGTATCGCCTGGTACATAAAGTTAATCCGGTCATGGCAATCATCGTATCTCTGCCCCAGTCGGTAAACCATGGAAGTCCGGCAAGAATCGTTTTTAATCCTGTGGATTCCCTGCGTGTGATGAACTGATCGGATGCCCAGGCGAGCTTCCGTGATAGCGGATCCTTGGAATCCGGCATGTCCATAAGCTGGTAGACACGCTGGCGGTAATCACTGGCAATCTGGAAGCCATCGCAGGTCTGGGTGTCAATTGGCTCGGTGGAGCAGATACAGAAGAACCGTTTCTTCTCATAAGGCTTCAGACTGATCCGGACATCATATGGGGTGGCGTGGTTATCGAGACCGCCAAAACCAGTGCGGTTATCAATGAGGTAATACTGGTTTTCTTCCACCAGATAGTTTGGAGTTGCCATACTGGTCGGGATCTGTTTCCGGTCATAATAGGTTCCCTCTGACGTATAAAAAAAGATCGGATGGTCTGAGAGCCTGTCATACTGTAAGGTGAGAAGCTGGCCGGACAGGCTGGTATCCGGGTGCTGCTGGTCACTGGTGCATACCGTCCCCATGTCCCGGCAGGAAAATAAAGGTGTAAGCGAAAGCAGGCTTTCTTTGCTGCCGTTCTCGATCTCATAGCAGATGGCTGTCGTATTATGGCCATATTCCATGGCAATCATTTTGGTCATGCGGAAACCACCGTATTGATAGTGGAATTCCGGCAGAATATCATATTGAAAATACTGCAGATAACGATGCCCTTCCTTTGCTTCCCGGAGAGTAAGCTGGCAGGCAAAATCGACCGTATTTTCATCAATCGTAAGGCGTTCCTGAATCTTGGAGAGAATCAGATACCGGTCTACCGGAGGGGCGAAAGAGGCAATGAGATAGCCGGACTGCATACGGCTGGTATTCCCGATAATTGTGCCGTTTGCAAAGCCACCCAATCCATTTACTAAAGACCATTCTTTTTCCGATCCCTCTTCAATTGTGCGGAAGTCACTTTTTCCATAGCGGTACATAAAGAATCTCCTTTCCCATTGGGTAGTCGTTCTATTTACCAATCACTGTGTGTTATCTATTATCATTGTATCATGGGAAACTTGGTGTGGCAAGCCAAAGGGGGATGTGATATGATATTATTGTAACC
>JAQXIP010000056.1 GCA_029007845.1 Clostridiales bacterium | reverse complement strand
GAAAATGCGGAAGCCGCTTTCCCAGTGACCGATAGCTTAACCGTATACCCCTTTTTCAGATTGGATACCGAATATACCTGGTTTTTGTATACATTGCTGTACATCTTATCGTATTTTGGCTTCCCTGCAGCTGATACACTGTTTATGTTAGCAGGTGTCAGAAGTGTCGCCGCCATAGCAAGCGACAAAGCAGCCGTTAATAGTTTCTTTCCATGTTTCATAATTCAGAATCCCCTTTCTATGTTCGTCTGGTTGCTTTTATATAGTTGTACTATACCATAAAATGATATAAGGGTCAAAAGTCAGAAATAAAACGGTGCAAAACAGCAGGAAATCACAAAGGTTTCCACCTTAGCCGGATTTGACAGATACGGAGGGCAGTTTAGAACTTCCACTGTATGGGTATCTTTCTGAAGGCATGCTGGATAATAAGCCATATATGCAGTGAAGAAGCCTCTCCTATCGCTGTCTGTGTAGCTCAGAGCAAAAGACAAATAATCACATATGACAAAATCAGATAACGATTATTTTTGTGTGAATGTTCTCGATACTGGTACCATAAAGTGGTATTCATATTCACCATAACGAGCCACTACTTCAACATATTTGATTGTTAACTTATTGTTTGATGCTTTAGCTTCTACATACTTCAGATCAAACAGTGTTTTTCCTATATTAATAGTTGCTTTTAATCTTACATTTACTGCTTTTTCACCTTTTTTAGGATCGACATCCAAATTCTTATGATCTACTTCTACAGAATAAGTAACTAAAATCTGCTGTGATTGTGCCGGAAATGGCGGAAGTGTGGGAAAAACAGGAAATTTGTCGTACACCGTTTTTGATGGCAAATTCTACTATTATTTGAACTATCAAACTGAAATAAACTTTTCATTTTTGTGAAAAATGTGATTATTTTTTTTGAAGAATGTGCTATAATGCAATCAGCAGTTTAGTAGTAAAGGAGATGCCATATGTCAGATCTAAAAGAAGAATTACAAAAAATATACTATATTTTTATCAATATGACTTATGAAGAACAGATGGATTTTGCACTTTCGTTAAATAATCCTGCGGAATGCGATTTTTTTGCAAATCTAGCAGATGAATTGTTGGGAGAGCGTTTCGTTAAAAATGTTAAAGAGGGGATCTTTTAATGAAAGTATATTGCCTTTTTGCTGGAGTAAATGGTTCTGGTAAATCAACAATTTATCATTCAAATCCAGCGCCATTCGAAGAATATGTGAGAATCAATACTGACGAAACATTAAGGAGCATGAATGGCGATTGGAAAAATCCGATTGATGTATCTCTAGCTGGAAAGATTACTGTCAAAATGCTTAAGCAGGCGTTTCTTAAAGAAAAATCTATATGTCAAGAAACAACACTAACAGGAAAGAGTATTGTAAGAAATATCATTTATGCTAAACAGAATGGTTATATTATAAAAATATATTATATGGGATTAGAGTCGGCAGATCTGGCTGTTTCCCGTGTACAGAAACGCATAAGCGAGGGTGGTCATGGTATATCCGAGGAAGATATTAGACGTCGATATGAGAATTCTTTAAACAATCTGATATCCGTTATTCCATATTGTGATAAATTATATGTGTATGATAATTCATTTGAAAATTCCAGACCAAAAAGAATTTTAAGTGTGAACTTTATTACATCACAAAAAAATGTAAGTCACGAAATACCTGACTGGGGAACACACCTTGTAGATGTAGTAAATAGTGCCTGCTCATTAACTAAAAAATATGATAAATAGTGGAATTTAGAATATCTCTTGGTGTTTTGATTATTCAAAAATGCAAAGGTTGCCAAGAAAAGTACATGACCCACCAGGGGCAGTAGCCGTCAATCAATCTCTCATTATAATCAGCAAAACAGCCGGACTTTGAGATGGCATATGAAGCCATTCCTAATGAGGAAGTGAAATACATCTATGAGAATACGATAAGGGAATGGTTCCAGACCAAAATCCAGTCTTATGATTTTACAGATCTTTACCGTTCTGTTCTGGAAAAAGATATTAATACAATGGAAGAACAGATTCGGGAAAACCATTCTTGTGAAGATCTGTCAGCAGACGGATATGAGAACATCCTGTCATATGGAATCTGTTTCTGTAAAAAACCAGCAAGGTCCGGGTATGATGCGGATGTCGTGTACCGTCAAAGGTTATTCCTATGTTGACAGCCTATAGTTTATAAAAAAATAAGCCGCATTACCTAGAACATCATCATTTGCGTTCTGGGTAATTGCGGCTTATTTTTTATTGGAAGAACTGTCTTATTTTGCAGTTACTTTAATTGATTTTGCAGCACTTGTTCCAAGGGAGTTCTTTGCGTATGCTTTGATAACGGTTCCCTTTTTCTGTTTCGCAATCTTTACTGTGTAGGTTCCGGATGCGTTGGATGTGGCAGTGTAGGTCTTGGAGCCTGCCTGAATGGTCACGCTTGTGTTTGGCATGGCTGTTCCGGTTACCTTGGTGCTTTTAACGGTTACTTTCTTAATTGTTGGAGTCCCTGGTGCCTTGTCTGCTACTTTCAGGGAATATGTTCCTTCATCGCTGGCATGTTTTTTGATGCGGATGATATAACTTCCGGCAGGAAGCTCTTTCGTTACCGTGTATACTCCGGCTTTTCCTGTGAAGGAACCGGTTTCCAGGGCGGTAAGCGTTGCGTCGTTCAGAATCTCATAATCCATAACTGTGCTGAAATTCTTTTTCACGTTCAGTTCGATCTTTCCGTCCTTTTCGGTGCGGAATGCATAGTGGTCAGACGTATCCTGCCAGGTAAGGCAGCCGTTGGCATAGCAGCCGTTTACTGCAAGACGGGTTGCATTTCTTGGATCGTTGTTTGCCTTGGAATCATTGGTGACCGTGGAGAACTTGGTGTTCATGGTATATATACCATAAGAAGTCAGACTTCCTTCCCTTGGTTTTACCCGCAGATAGTAGGTTCCAGCCTCCAGATAAACAGTGAAACTTTCGCTAATCTTCTTGTCAGCAGTGCCTTTTCCTTCAATATTTCCAGAACGGACAGATGTCATATCATCTGGCAGAAGGACGGTGTAAGACAGATCTCCTACAAACCCTTTGCTGATTTTGCAGGTGATTTTTCCTGCTTTGCTTAAGGTTACCTTGTAATAATCTGCTTTATCCCCGTAGCTGATAAAACCGTTGGCTGTTGTTCCGGCAGCAGACATTTTCCAGGTTCTTGCGTTCTGCATAATACACTGTTAGTTAATATGTACTGTCTTATAATGAAAAGAGAGAACTATCAAAAGATAGCTCTCTCCTTTTTCTTCAAACTATCTGTTTGGCAGATAGAAGTACGTTTTTAATTAGTTTGCAGATACAACACCTTTGAAGCTACTTCCGTCTGCAAAGTCAATTGTTACTTCTGCAGATGTTACTTCTGATGGTTCCTTTGGATAGCTGTTTTTCATTCATAGTCTGGAAGATTGGCTGGACGTCTACGGAACGGAGTGTTTTTAATTTTAGTTTACCAATGACCGGACCGATATGACAGGTATAGATCTGCTGGTAATTTTGGATGCTGGTAGGTTTTAACTGACCGGATTTCCATTCTTTCATCCACGTTTTGAACCAGTGATCCACCGTGCCCGGTTTTGCTCCGATGGCGTTCTGCATTTTCCGGGCTGCTTTTTCTGGATGGGTTTCCAGATTGTTATTCAGATCCTCCTGTTTGGCAGCAGCTAGTCTTTGCACAAGATTTTTTAAATCCCGGTCATAAAGGGTGTACCGCTTGTGATCGGTAAGAGAAGTATAGCGAGCCTGATACAGCCCGTTTTTTCGTTGCGTAATTCCGGTTGGTAGTTTCGATTTCACAAAATCATCCTTTCTTATCTGTTGTAGTATTGACGAAACACAAAGATTATAAACAGATAAAATACATTTTGTAAAGTGTTACAGTACACACCTGGGAAGTCGTAATGTTGACGGAAAAAATAATATGAGATATACTTAATTGCAGATACAAGTGAAGAATGGAAAAGGGATGGCGCATAACAAAATGAATGTTTTGTTTTTAACGCTGGTAGATATCCGTTCACCTGAGGAACGGAATATTTATATGGATTTAATGAGGACATTTGCTGCCCATGGGCAGAATGTTTTTATTGTTTCCCCTCTGGAGAAAAAATACCGGAAAAACACGAAATTGATCCGGCAGGGGAATATACAACTACTCAAAGTGAGAACCGGTAACCTGTTTCAGGTTGGAATGGTGGAAAAGGCCATATCCCAATTACAGTTAGACAGGCAGTACTGGAATGCAGTTCAACAGTATTTTGGAAAACAGGCATTTGACCTGATCCTGTATTCGACTCCGCCAATCACACTGGCAGGAGCCGTAAAAAAAGTGAAGAAGCGTACAGGTGCCAGTACTTATCTGCTGTTAAAAGATATCTTTCCGCAAAATGCAGTAGATATTGGTCTTATGAAAAAATGGATGGCAGAGCTTTTTTTTCGAAGAAGGGAAAAAATGCTTTATGAGATCTCGGATCATATTGGCTGTATGTCCCCGGCGAATAAAGAATACCTTTTGGCACACAACCGGTTGAACAAGAAAAAAGTGGAACTGTGTCCAAACTCGATTTTGCCAGAGCCGTACCAGCCGGAGTGGAACCGTCAGAAAGGGCAAAAACGGAAAAAATTCTGTGAAAAGCTTGGGATTCCGGAAGAGACAGTACTTTTTCTGTATGGCGGGAATCTTGGTAAACCACAGGATATCCCTTATATTATCCGGTGTATAGAGGCAGCAGCACATGAAAAATGGGCTTATTTTATCATCTGTGGAACCGGGACCGAGCTTGGGGTATTAGAGAAATATGCAGCTAGTAAGAAACCAGAGAATCTGAAAGTGATTCCTGGACTGCCGAAAGAGAAATACGAAAAAATGGCAGCCTTTTGTGATGTAGGAATGTTGTTTCTGGATTACCGTTTTACGATACCGAATTTTCCTTCCCGGCTGTTATCCTATCTGGAAAAGGGAATTCCGGTGCTTGCATGTACGGACAGGAGTACAGATGTTGGAGAGATCGCCGAGAAGAACCGGTTTGGAAAGGCTTGTCTTAGTAATGAACCGATCGCTTTTGTGAGGACGATCTGCGAGTTTAAAGAGGAAGAGGTACGGCTTGAGATGGGGAACAAGGGACGGAAGTTTCTGGAAGAGCATTATACAGTCCAGGAGAGTTACCGGATTATCATGAAACACATATCGGATTGAGTTGTGCTGTTTTAGTTGGGAACGCGATGGAAAGCGAGGAAAAAAGAATGAGTATATTTGCAGGAAAAACATTGTTGATTACAGGTGGAACCGGCAGCTTTGGACATGCGGTTCTGAACCGTTTTTTGAATACCGATATTGGAGAGATTCGTATTTTCTCAAGAGATGAAAAAAAACAGGATGATATGCGGCATGAATACCAGGCGTTGTATCCCGACAATTTTAAGAAAATCAAGTTCTATATTGGTGATGTGCGGGATATTAATAGTGTTCGTGGGGCAATGTATGGTGTGAACTTTATTTTTCATGCAGCGGCGCTGAAGCAGGTCCCAAGCTGTGAATTTTTCCCGATTGAGGCAGTCAAGACAAATGTATTGGGAACGGATCATGTACTTACGGCGGCAATTGAAGCGGGAGTGGAGAAAATCGTCTGCCTTTCGACGGATAAGGCTGCCTATCCGGTTAATGCCATGGGAACATCCAAAGCGATGATGGAGAAGGTTTTTGTGGCGAAATCCAGGACGGTAAGTTCGGAGAAAACATTGATCTGTGGTACCCGGTATGGAAATGTGATGTGTTCAAGAGGTTCTGTCATTCCTCTTTTTATTGACCAGATTAAAAATGGACTTCCCCTTACAGTGACGGAGCCAAAGATGACACGTTTTATCATGAGCCTTGAGGAAGCGGTGGAACTGGTTTTATTTGCGTTTGAAAATGCGGACACCGGTGATATTATGGTGCAGAAAGCGCCCGCTTGTACCATCGAAGTATTGGCTCAGGCGGTAAAAGAACTGTTTCATGCAGATAACGAGGTAAAAGTCATTGGCATTCGCCATGGAGAAAAAATGTGTGAAACTCTTTTGACCAATGAAGAGTGTGCCCATGCGGTGGATATGGGAAGTTACTACCGGGTTCCTGCGGATAACCGGGATTTAAATTATGATAAATATTTTAAAGAGGGGAATGAAGAAAGGGTAAAATTATCCGAGTTTAATTCGGATAATACAAAAAGATTAGGGGTGGAAGAAGTAAAAGAAAAACTGTTGCAGCTTGCCTATATAAAAGAGGAACTGGCATCCTGGGAAGAGGGAAAATAGCTATGAAGATACTGGTAACAGGGTATAATGGCTTTATTGGAAAAAATCTGGTAGCAGAACTGAAAAACAGAGGATATACCGATCTGCTTCTTTTTGGCAGGGAGAATACGGAAGAACAATTATCTGAATATGCACGGGAATGCCAGTTTGTGTTTCACCTGGCAGGAGTGAACCGGCCGGAAAGCGAAGAGGAATTCTTTGAGGGGAATACAGAACTTACCGGAAAGCTTCTGGATTGCCTCACTGCATCGCAAAGTAAAGCTCCGGTTCTCATGACATCTTCCATACAGGCGGAGTACTCCAATCCTTATGGTGCCAGTAAAAGAGAAAGTGAAGAATTGTTGTTTTCTTATGAAAAGAAAACGGGTAACCGGGTATATGCGTACCGTCTGCCCAATGTATTTGGCAAATGGTCAAGACCGGACTATAACAGTGTGATTGCTACTTTTTGTTACCATATATCCCGGCATGAACAGATCACAATCAGCAGCCGGGAAAATATGCTGAACCTGGTTTATATTGATGATGTTGTGAATGAGCTGATTGCTGCCATGGAAGGAAGGGCGAACCGGATTGGCAGGTTCTGCCAGGTGCCGGTTACTTATCAGACAACGCTTGGCTGGCTGGCTGATACCCTGTATTCGTTTCAGGAAGGACGTCATAATCTGCAAGTGCCGGATATGGGAAATGAGCTGGAGAAGAAGCTTTACAGCACATGGCTTTCCTATCTGCCGGAGAATGATTTTTCCTATGCGCTGAATATGAATACCGATGAGCGGGGCTCCTTTACGGAGTTTATCCGGACTGCTGACCGGGGGCAGGTGTCGGTGAATGTATCAAAACCGGGAGTGGTAAAAGGAAACCACTGGCACCATACGAAAAATGAAAAGTTTCTTGTGGTAAAGGGACAGGGAATTATCCGTTTCCGGAAAGTTGGAACCAGCCAGATTCTGGAATATCCGGTAAGCGGAGAACGGCTGGAAGTTGTGGATATTCCGGTGGGTTACACCCACAATATCGAAAACACAGGAGAAGAAGACATGATTACGGTCATGTGGGCGAATGAAGCATTTGATCCGGAGCATCCGGACACATGGTATGAGGAAGTGTAAGGACAAGAGTCAATCATTGGTTTGTATAACAAAAGAATGGAGAATCATAATGTCAGAAAAGTTAAAGGTAATGACCATACTTGGCACACGGCCGGAGATTATCCGGCTGTCTGCCGTAATCAAATGCTGTGACCGTTATTTTAATCATATACTGGTACACACCGGACAGAACTGGGACTACACCCTGAACCAGGTGTTTTTTGAAGAACTGGATCTGCGGGGGCCGGATTATTATCTGGACAGTGTGGGGGCAGATCTGGGAGAGACGATGGGAAATATCATTGCCAAGTCTTATCAGGTTATGGTGAAGGAAAAACCGGATGCAGTGCTGATTCTTGGAGATACCAATTCTGCGCTCTCTGCCATATCGGCAAAGCGTCTGAAGATTCCGATCTTTCATATGGAAGCAGGAAACCGGTGCTGGGACTGGAATGTATCGGAGATGATTAACCGGAAGATTGTGGATCATATCTCGGATATCAATATGCCGTATACAGAGCATTCCAGACGATATCTTCTGTCGGAAGGAATTGATGGCAAGACGATGTTTGTGACGGGCTCACCTATGAGAGAAGTACTTAATGATCACATGGAGGCAATTTTATCCAGTAATGTGTTAGAGCGGCTTGATCTGGAAAAAGAAAAATACATTCTGTTATCTGCCCACCGGGAAGAAAATATTGATAACGAGGAAAATTTTATGTCGCTGATGACTGCGGTAAACCATATTGCAGAAAAATATCAGATGCCGGTTATTTACTCTACCCATCCAAGAAGCCGGAAGTTTATCGAACAGCGGAACTTTTCGTTTCATCCTTTGGTGCAGAACATGAAGCCATTTGGATTTCTTGACTATAACAAGCTTCAGATGAATGCCTACTGCGTTCTTTCTGACAGTGGCACCTTATCCGAGGAAAGTGCGATGCTGGGATTCCCCGGAGTACTGCTTCGGACTTCCACAGAGCGTCCGGAAGTTCTTGATAAAGGCAGTGTCATAATCGGCGGCATTACCGGAGAGGAAGTAGAGCAGGCACTGGAACTTGCAGTAGCCATGAAAGAGAACAAAGAAGAAGTAGTTATTGCAGAGGATTATGCGGATACGAATGTGTCTGTAAAGGTTGTGAAGATTATCCAGAGTTATACCGGAATTGTTAATAAGACGGTGTGGAGGAAGTGAAAATAAGTGCATAAGCTACTATTTTTGGGTGGTGTTTTTCCGAAGAAATCACGAGAGATTGAAGAAAATAGTAAGGGAAATATCCAGTATGCAGCGAATGTATTACAGTGGAATATTATCAATGGAATTACCGAGAATGGAATCACGGAATTAACGGTATTTTCTGCACCTTTTATCGGTTCCTGGCCAAAACGTTATAAAAAATGGAGGATTAGAAGCAGAATATTAACGAACAAAGAGCACGCGGTTGAAGTCATTCCATTTACTAATTTACCGGTATGGAAGAATGTAAGTAGATATTATAGTGTTTATAAGTATGTAAAACAATGGATAGAGGATAACCAGGGAGATAACTGCCGCCTGAGTATTATCGCCTATTCTGCACATACACCTTTTATCAAGGCATTGTTTGAATTGAAAAAAAAGTATCCGGTTCATACCCATTTAATTGTCCCTGACTTACCAGAGTATATGAATTTAAGTAATAAGACGTCAATTGCATATAAGATTTTAAAAAAAATGGATATTGCTATGCAGAGAAAATACCTTGCAGGGATAGATAGTTTTACTTTTTTGACAAAATACATGAGTGATACTATGAATTATTTGAACAAACCATATGTTGTTGTGGAAGGGATGATTAATCCTTCAGAGGCAGACACAGAGTTCTATAAGAAAGAGAGGGAAGAGAGTAAAAACATCGTATACACAGGTACGATGAATGAAAGGTATGGCGTCTTGAAATTGGTAGAAGCCATGAAATATATTACAGATCCAAATGTGAATCTGATTTTGTGTGGAGACGGAGACAGCAGTTCTAAAATAAGAAAGGCAGCACAAAAAGATCATCGGATCCAATATATGGGACAAGTGTCAAGACAACAGGCATTAGAAATCCAGTCAGGTGCAGCCATACTGGTTAACCCAAGGAGCAATAATGAAGAGTATACAAAGTATTCTTTTCCGTCTAAAAATCTGGAATTTATGCTTCACAGAAAGCCGGTACTTGTATTCAAACTAGAGGGAATCGAAGATGATTATGATGAAGTTCTGCATTATTTTAAAAGTAATTCCCCAGAAGAAATGGCATCAGATATGATGGAATTATGTTGCCTGAGCAAAGAAAAGAGAGACGAGATTGGGGAAAAAACAACATCTTTTGTGCTGGAAAACAAGAATTATAAAAAACAAACAAAAAAAATAATTGAACTATGTGAGAAACAGAGCATGATAAGATCGGAAACCATTAAAGCATAATCAAGAAAGGAACGTATGGCATATATCATACAAAGAATCGATGAAAGTATTGTGGCTGTGTAATATAATGATACCCCAGGTGTGTAAAAAGCTGGGTATTGAAAGAGGAAATACAGGTGGCTGGTTCGTTGAACTGGCGGAAGAACTGGATCACAACGATGAAATAGATTTATGTATTTGTGCACCCTATCCACAGGGAAAAAAATTGAAATACGTCAAATGGGGAAAAAACAGTTCATTTTATGGTTTCCAAAAGAAAAGGAAAGAGGCATATAAGTATGACCCGGGTTTGGAGAAGGTTTTTAAAAATATATTAACAGAATATAAACCGGATATTATTCATATCTTTGGTACGGAATATCCTCATACATTAGCAATGATAAATGCATGCGAAGATCCTGAAAAAATCGTGGTTCATATACAGGGATTAGTATCGGTTTGTGCGAAACACTATTTTGCATTTCTGCCAGATTCTTTGACAAGCAAATATACATTTCGGGATCTAATAAGATTGGATAATATAAAAAGGCAGAAAAGAAAATTTGAATTAAGAGGCTTATATGAAAAAGAGGCAATAAAAAAAGTCAGACATGTAATGGGCCGAACCGACTGGGACAAAGCATGCACGAATCAGATTCATCCCGGAATCGAGTACCATTGTGTACAAGAGATGATGAGAGCATGTTTTTATCGTGGAAGCTGGGAAAGAAGTGGTTGTGAGAAGCACCGATTATTTATGAGCCAGGGAAGTTATCCAATTAAAGGACTTCACTTAGCCCTAGAGGCGGTGATGATACTGAAGAAGCAATATTCGGATATCAAGTTATACATTGCCGGGACAGACATTACGAAGGCTGCTGATATAAAACAGAAATTGAGACAGACCTATTATTCGAACTATATCATACAGTTGATAAAAAAATGGAATCTGGGCGGGAATATTGTTTTTTTGGGCTCATTAACAGATGAGGAGATGAAAAAGCAGTATTTGAAAAGCCACGTATTTCTTTCACCGTCTGTAATAGAGAATTCACCGAATTCAATTGGTGAGGCCATGCTTTTAGGTGTTCCGATTGTAGCATCAGATGTGGGCGGTGTATCAAGTTTGATCAGTCATAAGGAAAATGGTTTTTTATATCCGGCAGATGCACCTTATATGCTGGCATACTACATTAGCTGTCTGTTTGAAGATGGTGGTTTAGCAGAACGATTATCCCGGAATGAGAGAAAAAAAGCGCAATCCATGTATGATCGGAAGGACATATTACGGAGATTGCTTGAGGTGTATAGCGAAATCAAAGATTAGAGGAAGGCATGATAGGAAGGAGAATATGATACCTAAAATAATTCATTACTGTTGGTTTGGGGGAAATCCATTACCAGAATTAGCACAAAAATGTATTACAAGCTGGAAGAAATATTGCCCGGATTATGAGATAAGGCGTTGGGACGAAAGTAATTTTGATATTAACTGTTGTGATTATGTAAGGGAAGCCTATGAATCAAAAAAATGGGCCTTTGTTAGTGATGTTGCGCGTCTTTATGCTTTAGTGCATTGTGGTGGGATCTATATGGATACGGATGTAGAAGTGATATGTCCTATAGACAGTTTGCTGAAATATGAAGCGGTATCTGGCTTTGAATCAGATACAAAAATCCCTACCGGTTTGATGGCATGTGAAAAGAATAATGTCATGTTCAGGGAATTGCTTGATGAGTATAGTACGATACATTTTATTTTAGAGGATGGATCGTTTGATTTAACTACAAACGTAATGAGAATTACGGATACATGCTTGAAATATGGTTTTTTGCCAAATAATAAAAAGCAAACCGTTAATACGTTCACGTTGCTTCCAAAGGATTATTTATGTCCGAAAGATGCATTTACAAGAAAAACGAATATTACGTCTAACACTCTTACGATTCATCATTTTAATGGATCATGGCTTACGGAGGAAGAACATTATTGTATTGATACGCAAATAAAACTTGGAAAAATGATTCCACGTTCAAAAGCTGTTTTGTTAGCCGATTTTATAACATTAGTAAAGTTTCATGGATTTCAAAGGGCGTTTGGTGATACAATTCGATGGTTTAAGAAAAAAATAAGATGATTTATTTTGAGGGAGGCATATAATGAAACGAAAGGTGATGCTTGTCTTTGGTACACGTCCCGAAGCAATTAAGATGTGTCCGTTAGTTCATGAATTAAAATCAAGAAAACGTATAGAAACCTTGGTTTGTGTTACTGGACAACATCGCCAGATGCTTGACCAAGTGTTAAATACCTTTCATGTAGTTCCAGACTTTGATTTATCAATAATGAAACAAGGACAGACATTGTTTGATATTACAACTGGTATTTTAGAGAAAATTAAGGGGGTACTAGACAAAGTTAAGCCTGATATCGTATTGGTTCATGGAGATACAAGTACAACATTTGGCACGGCTTTGGCCTGCTATTATATGCAAATACCTGTAGGACATGTAGAGGCCGGGCTTAGGACACATGATATTTATTCTCCTTATCCCGAAGAATTTAATAGACAAGCTGTAGGAATAATTGCCCAGTATCATTTTGTACCCACGTACATGGCTTCTCAGAATCTAATAAAAGAAGGTAAGAGAGAAGATTCAATATATATTACTGGGAATACCGTTATTGATGCAATGAAATACACGGTAAGAGATGATTATCATCATCCAGAATTGGATTGGGTGGGAGAGGATAAGCTGATTTTTATTACAGCCCATCGAAGAGAAAATTTAGGCGAACCAATGCACCGTATGTTCAGAGCGATAAGAAGGGTTTTGGAAGAGCATACGGATTGTAAGGCGGTTTATCCGATACATATGAATCCGGTAGTTCGAAAAGCGGCTGAAGAAGAACTGAAAGGATGTAGCAGGATACATCTTATAGAGCCTATAGAGGTTTTTGATTGTCATAATTTTGAATCTAGATGTTATTTATGCTTAACGGATTCTGGCGGTATACAGGAAGAATGCCCTTCCTATGGTAAGCCGGTATTAGTAATGAGGGATACAACGGAACGACCGGAAGGAGTAGAGGCTGGTACTTTGAAGCTGGTAGGGACAGATGAACAGGCAATTTATGAAAACTTTAAATTATTATTAGAAAATGAAAAAGAGTATAAGAAGATGTCACATGCATGTAATCCATATGGAGATGGTCATGCATGCGAAAGAATAGCGGATATTCTTGAAGGAAAGGAGTATAAGGCCTGGAGTGGTTTTTGAAGTGGAATATCATTATGAGAAAGAAAGGGATAGTGAAGAGATAGAACATGATTCGGATTCTTAAAAAATTCTCGAAAATTCTAACGAAAAAGCAAAAAAACAGAGTGTATATAATTGCAATAATGATGGTGATTGGTGCCTTTTTGGAAACACTGGGAGTTGGCTTGATTCTGCCGCTTGTTTCGGCGATTACTACGCCGGATCTGATTACCACGAACCGATATGCCATCATGGTATGTGAGCTTCTTGA
>JAQXIP010000055.1 GCA_029007845.1 Clostridiales bacterium | reverse complement strand
CTACTCATCACAACCAAATCGCTATATCCGTTTTTGGTAATAAAAATAGGCTCCTGTTCCTTGTGTGCGATATTAGAAATCTCGGTTGTATTGCGTAAATCCTTAATAGGCATAATAAGTGGCATAATGCTTCACTCCTTTCTGTGACATGATTATAGCATAATTATGTTCGTAAAAGCAATATAATATGCTTATCAGTAAAGTTCGTTTATGGCCGTTTAGTAACAGTTCAGCCGTTTTTGGTCAAAATTAAAAAACTAATTTACAATGTTTATTATCGGGAGTATTATCAATAGCAATTATAAAAAATCAAGAAAGGAATTTGCACGATGCAGAATAGTTATAGATTTCCACAGCCATATAATTATGTCGTCAATCCCGTCTATCACTGGCAGTTGGGATTTGTTGCTGATGGAAAAATATTGCATTGTGAGAATTTGACTTCCTATAGGACGAAACTAAATTGATAGTAGGAAAGGTTTTCATAAAAAAATAATGCAAGTAATTTTTGCACCATCAGATGATAGAAATATTATTTGATGGTGTTTTTATTATATTTACAAGGAGGAAGAGGATATGGAATTAATGTTAGCGAAAAATCATGACGCAAAGCAAGTATATGCAATTGTACAGGAGACTATCAAGGTGGTCTATCCGAAGTACTACTTGAAAGAAATTGTAGATATGTTTTGCGAATTTCACAGTTGTGAAAATATTATAAAGGATATTGAAGCTGGAAATACATACATTTTGGTGAAAAATGAAGAGATCATTGGCACTGGAACAAAGAATGGAAATCATATTACAAGAGTTTATGTTTTGCCTGAATATCAAAAAAAGGCTATGGAACCTTTATTATGAATCAACTGGAAGAAATGATTAAGGAAAAGTATGATTATGTCGATATAGATGCCTCGTTGCCAGCTTGCAGATTATATACCCATTTAGGTTACCAAACCGTAGATCATGGAATTTGGGAATGTAAAAATGGTGTGGTACAGGTTTATGAAATTATGAAAAAACAATTGATAAACGAACCATTAGAGCAGTTAATCATAAGACCTTATAAGCCCAAAGATGCAGAGACAATAGTAAGCTGGATTAAAGATGAAAGGGCTCTTCGCAAATGGAGCGCTGACAGATATGGTGCGAACCCAATAACAGCGGAGGATATTAACTATAAATATCTGAAATGTAATGGTGATTGTGAGGAGCCGGATAATTTTTATCCAATAACAGCCGTGGATGCAAAAGGTCCGGTTGGCCATTTGATACTGCGCTATACAAATAAGGCAAAGACAATAATCCGTCTGGGATTTATTATTGTTGATGACAGTAAGCGTGGTCTGGGTTACGGGAAAAGAATGTATAGTCATTGAAATACTTGGAGAAAAGAAAAGGATACTGGAGGTCGGTTTGGTTCCAAGGTCAAATACCTTATCAGGCAGGCCTGCTTGACAACCCGAATGGAAGTTCGTATAATTAGTTATACAAATCATACATATTATACAGAAAGGGTTGAGAAAGATGAATGCACCAGATGGAAAATATGCGTGGACTGCTACAGTGGGAGAAAAGGGGCAGATTGTAATTCCAAAGCAGGCTCGCGATATATTTGGAATCAAGCCAGGTGATACATTGCTTTTGCTTGGTGATGAAGACCGGGGAATAGCAATCCCGCCCAAGGTGGCATTTTCGGAATTGTTTCATTCAGCCTTTTCTGAGAAAAGCGAGGGTTAATGGATGAAAAAAATAGCGGTATTCTGCATTCCTGCTCATGGTCATACGAATCCAATGTTACCGGTTGTTAAGGAACTTGTTAGACGTGGAGATGAAGTACGGTTTTATTCCTTTGAGGAGTTCAGGGGAAAAATTGAACAAACAGGAGCAGCCTATGTTTCCTGCGATCGGTATTTGCCCGAACTAAGTGCGAAGGAAGAAGGAAAACTCAAAAAAGTGTCTGCAGCCGAAATGACGATTCAGGATATTAAAATCACACTTTCTATGAATGACTTTTTGCACGATGAGTTTATTGCCTTCAGACCAGATGTTGTATATACGGATTCTGTGTGTTTTTGGGGCAAACTGAATGCGTTGAAATATGATGTCCCGATGGTAGTTTCAACAAGTACATTTGCATTCAATCAGATGTCTTCCCGGTATATCAAGAACAGCCCAAAGGAGATGGCAGGGCTGATCTTCGGGCTTCCGAAAATGACGAGAGAACTGAATAAACTGAAACCATATGGATATAAATTTAAGGGGCTGCTTTCACTTATCCAGAGTGACAATGACACAGATTCGGTTGTTTACACTTCAAGAAAATTTCAGCCATGTTCGGAGAGCTTTTCTGGTCATTATACGTTTGTTGGACCTTCCTTGTTTTCCGATAAAATACCTGATAAGAATCATGAAAGACCGCTTGTGTATATTTCGCTTGGTACAGTCATAAATGACCGCCCGGATTTTTACAGTAAGTGCATAAAAGCATTTAAGGATGAGAATATTGATGTCATCATTTCCTGTGGGAAAGCGATTGATATCGGGGCTCTGGGTGAGCTGCCGGATCATGTGAGCGTATATGAACATGTTGACCAGCTTGATCTTCTTTCGAAAGCGAATGTTTTTATCACTCATTGTGGTATGAATAGTGTCTCTGAAAGCCTTTATATGGCAACGCCGATGGTGTTATATCCACAGACCAATGAACAGGGAGCAGTTGCAAGAAGAGTCAGGGAAATAGGCGCCGGAAAAGAATTGAAAGATGACTCCGTGACTGGAATACGGGATGCGGTTAAGGATATTCTTAACACAGTCTCTTATGGAAACGCTGCAAAGGAATGTTCTGATGATTTCAGAAGTTGTTCCGGAGCTGCAGGTGCCGCTGATTTTATTGAAAATGCGCCTCACACAGTGGATGACTAGGTGTTGAAGGAGAATGTATGGAAGAAGAATGTGAATTACAAAGAAAACAATATGAAAGAATGACCACGGAGCCAATAGGGAAACTGCTGTTTACCTTATCTGTGCCCACAATCATCAGTATGATGGTGACCAATCTTTACAATTTGGTGGACACGGCATTTGTGGGGACGCTGGGAACCAGCGAGAGCGGTGCTACTGGCATTGTGTTTGGCTATATGGCAATTCTGCAGGCAGTTGCGTTTATGTGTGGGCAGGGTGCGGGAAGTATTATGTCCAGAAAGTTAGGTGCCAGGGAACTGGAGGAAGCGACGAAATACAGTTCCACGGGTTTCTTTTTATCTTTTGTGCTGGGACTTATTATGGCTGTACTAAGCTTTGTGTTTATGAAACCACTGCTTTATCTGTTGGGAAGCACAGAGACAATCGCCCCTTACGCGGGAACTTACATATTCTATATTCTGCTTTCAGCTCCCTTTTTTACTTCCAGTTTAACGATGAACAATCTGCTTCGCTACGAAGGAAAGGCGAAGCTTGGCACGATTGGGCTTATGATTGGTGCTGGTATCAATATGATCGGAGATCTGATTCTCATGTTTGGATTTAAGCTTGGAATTGCAGGAGCCGGCATCTCCACAGCAGTATCCCAGGTTATTAGTTTTTTTATTTTGCTCACTATGTTTTTGTGCGGGAAAACCCAGACGAAGATTTCTGTGAAATATGTGGCGAGAGATCTGAAAACCGTGTGGAATATTATGGCAACCGGCTTTCCAAGCCTGCTCAGACAGGCGCTAAACAGTGTTGCAGCGATGCTTTTAAACAGGGCAGCAGGTGTGTATGGAGACGAAGCGGTAGCCGCCATAAGTATTGTATCAAGAATCAGTTTCTTTCCAATGGCTGTGGCGATTGGAATCGGACAAGGCTTTCAGCCAATTAGCAGCTTTAATTTTGGCGCAAAGAAGAAAAGCCGTGTGAAAAAGGCATTCTGGTCTGCATTTGTAGGAGAGGAATGTGTGCTGGTGCTTATTTCGATTCCGATATATATTTTTGCGGGAACATTCGTACAGCAGCTACGGGACGATCCTGTGGTAATTGAACTTGGAATCCGTGCCCTGCGTCTTATGTGTATAGGACAATTGTTTGTTCCATTGACCATGATGGTAGAAATGGGTTTTCAAAGTATTGGGGAAAAATTGCTGGCAAGCTTTGGATCTTGTCTTAGAAGCGGGCTTTTGTTTATTCCAACACTGCGGATATTGAAACAGATCCGTGGATTTTCCGGAGTGCAGGAGGCGCAGCCATTATCCTTTGTGTTCACTTTTGTCGTGTGCGTATTCCTTTGCAAAATCTATTTGAAGCGAATACGGGAATAGGTTATACTAATGGATGGAAATAATCGGAGTGTATTTTGCGTGAGGAGAAAAGAGTTATGTATATTGAAAAAGTAAATTCACCAGATGATATAAGAGGCTTTCGTATGGAACAGCTCAAAGACCTGGCATCTGAGATCAGAGAAGGTTTGATGAATCGTTTATCGAAAAAAGGCGGTCACTTCGGTCCTAATTTCGGATTTGTAGAAGCAACAATTGCATTGCATTATGTCTTTCATTCACCCGTTGATAAAATGGTGTTTGACGTATCTCATCAGAGTTATACACACAAAATGCTTACAGGACGTAAGGATGCATATTTATATGATGATCATTTTGAAGATGTTTCCGGATATACAAACCCGGAAGAAAGTGAACATGACCTCTTTAATGTGGGGCATACATCCACATCGGTCAGCCTTGCATGCGGTCTTGCAAAGGCAAGAGATTTAAGAGGCGGTAAGGAGAATATTATTGCGGTAATAGGGGATGGTTCCCTTAGCGGTGGTGAGGCACTGGAAGGAATCAATTTTGCCTCAGAACTGGAAAGTAATTTTATTATTCTCGTAAATGACAATGATATGTCAATTGCCCAAAACCATGGTGGGTTATATAAGAATCTAAAAGAGCTGCGTGAATCAAATGGAACATGTGAATGCAACCTGTTTAAGGCAATGGGACTTGATTACCGGTATGTCGCAGATGGAAATAAGATTGAGGCACTGATTGAGGCATTTGAACATGTAAAGGATATTGACCATCCGGTTGTTGTTCATGTGAATACGGTAAAAGGGAAAGGATATAAACCGGCTGAAACAGAAAAAGAAAACTGGCACTGGTGTATGCCATTTGATGCCCAAACAGGAAAAAGTAAAGTTGTCACAAGTGGTGAGGATTATGAAAGTAAAACCTGTGAGTATCTTTTGAAAAAGATGAAAGCAGATGAGAAGGTGGTAACGGTTGTGGCGGCAGTTCCTACCTGTATTGGATTTACAGAGGATAAGCGCAAAGAAGCCGGGAAACAGTTCGTTGATGTCGGCATAGCAGAAGAACATGCAGTTGCGATGGTATCCGGTATTGCGAAGAATGGAGGAAAGCCGGTATTTGCAACACATTCAAGCTTCTTCCAGAGAACTTATGATCAGATATCCCAGGATCTTTGTGTCAATAACAGTCCGGCAACGTTACTTGTTAATACTGCATCGGTATATGGCATGAATGATGTGACGCACCTTGGAATCTATGATATTCCAATGATGTCTAATATTCCGAATCTTGTGTATCTTGCTCCGACAAATTGTGAGGAATATTTTGCAATGCTCGATTGGAGTATTGAGCAGAACCAATATCCGGTTGCGGTAAGGATTCCTTGTAATGGCGTGATTCATACGGACAAGCCGGTTGATACCGATTACAGCAATCTGAACAAGTACCAGATGACACAGCAAGGGACGGAAATTGCGGTAATTGCCCTTGGAGACTTCTATCAGATCGGTGAAAAACTCACCGAACTCATCTTTGAAAAAACAGGAACCACAGCTACACTGATCAATCCACGTTTTATTACCGGAATGGATGAGGAGATGCTGGAAAGACTAAAAGAGAACCATTCTAAGGTTATCACTCTGGAAGATGGCATATTAAATGGCGGATTTGGAGAGAAGATTACAAGGTTCTATAGTTCGTCAGACATGAAGGTATATAACTATGGACTTAAGAAAGCGTTTATTGACCGGTATTCAGTTGAGGATGTTCTTGAACAGAATCATCTCAAGCCGGAATTGATTCTGAAGGATATTTAGATGATCTTAGACCATATACGGATCATAAAGATTAGATAAGGAGTGAATGATTAAGATGAGCACGATAATTAGGGAAATGACAAGTGAAGACAAGCATCTTGTGATGGATATGATGGATGTTTTTTATGCTTCCCCAGCGGTGTCAACCAATGGATCAGAGAAAATCTTTATAAAGGATATAGAGAATTGTGTTGGAGAGTGCCCATATCTGGAGGGGTACGTCTTTGAACAGAATCATGTAATCCAGGGCTATGCAATGGTTGCGAAGAGCTTTTCCACTGAATTTGGAAAACCATGCATATGGATTGAGGATTTATATATCAAAAAAGAATACAGAGACCTGGGGATAGGCAGTCAGTTTTTTCGATATATAGAAGAAAAATATGCAGATACCGTATTGCGTCTGGAAGTGGACAAGGACAATGAGAGAGCCATTAAGGTATATGAAAAACATGGATACAAACCGATTGGGTATCTGGAAATGAAAAAGATCAATGATTAAAGCATCCCA
>JAQXIP010000054.1 GCA_029007845.1 Clostridiales bacterium | reverse complement strand
CCGCCGGAAGCACGCAGAATATCAGGTACCATGAAATACCCGCTTTCGCTCCATTGAACACGTAGCGGTACTAAGGTTTTGCAAAAAACGCAAAACCAAGTGCCGACGTGTTCAAAGGGATATTTCATGGTACCTGATATTCTGCGTGCTTCCGGCGGCTGTGCGCTCGTCACGGCTGAACGGTTACATTTATAATTCAAACTTCAGACAGAAACATTGACAATCCTCATAGAACCGATATAATAGAAGGGTATTTTATAGAATGGTTCAAGTGAGGAGGAAACACTATGAAAAAGAAATTACTGTCCGTATTATTGACTGCTGCAATGGCCGTTTCATTAGCTGCATGCGGAAGTACACCTGATAATAATACAACTGCTTCCAATACTTCCGGAAGCGCAGATGGAAAAGTATATCATGTTGGTATCTGCCAGTTAGTTCAGCATGAAGCGCTCGATGCTGCAACCCAGGGCTTTAAAGATGCATTAACCGAAAAACTTGGTGAAGGAAATGTCGAATTCTCAGAGCAGAATGCTGCGGGCGATTCCGCTACCTGTTCCACCATTACCAATCAGTTTGTAACCGATGGAGTAGATCTGATTCTGGCAAATGCAACTGCACCTCTTCAGGCAGCAGCATCTTCTACTAACCAGATTCCGATTCTTGGAACTTCGGTAACCGATTATGCAACCGCACTGAATATTGAGAATTTCTCTGGTACAACAGGAACGAATATTTCCGGTACATCCGATCTGGCACCGCTCGATGAACAGGCAGCCATGATTAAGGAACTGTTCCCGGATAAGAAAAATGTTGGTATTCTTTACTGTTCTGCAGAGCCAAACTCTGTATATCAGTCCGATGTAATTACGAAATATCTGGAGGATGAAGGATATACCGTAAAAGTATATACCTTTGCAGATTCCAATGATGTTGCATCTGTTACAACAAGCGCATGCGGGGAAAATGATGTACTGTATATCCCGACGGATAATACTGCAGCATCCTGTACCGAAGCTATTAACAACGTTGCAGTCAATGAAGGGGTTCCGATTATTGCAGGTGAAGAAGGAATCTGTTCAGGCTGTGGTGTGGCAACTCTTTCGATCAGTTACTATGACCTTGGCTATAAAACCGGAGAGATGGCATATGAGATTCTTGTAAATGGAAAAGACGTTTCCACAATGGAAGTACAGTATGCTCCAAAGGTAACGAAAAAATATAACAAAGACATCTGTGATAAATTAAACATACAGATTCCAGATGGATATGAAGCAATTGAACAGTAAGAAGAGAATCGAAAACGGTTTCGTTTGGAGGAGTTTGTTACATGGAGTATGCAGTATTTTTAACCACCCTGGATCCGCTCCGGCTGCTGAATAATCTGCCGGGAGGAATTGCGCAGGGAATTATCTGGGGAATTATGGCGTTAGGAGTGTATATTACCTTCCGTCTTTTAGATGTAGCCGATCTGTCTGTGGATGGTACCTTTGCCACAGGCGGTGCGGTTACGGTTATGCTGATTCTGGCAGGCTATCCTGCCTGGGCAGCCATTCTTCTGGCTGTTGTGGCTGGTCTCGTGGCTGGAACGGTAACTGGTCTTTTACATACGATGCTTGGAATTCCGGCGATTCTTTCCGGAATTCTCACACAGTTTGCATTGTATTCCATTAATCTTCATATTATGGGAATGTCAGCAAACAAAGCATTAAGTGTTGACCAGTTTCATTTGATTATTTCTTCCCGTTTTTGTACGAATGCCATTATTATTGGCGGTATTTTTGCTCTTGCCTTAATCGGTATTCTGTATTGGTATTTTGGAACAGAACAGGGTTCTGCACTGCGGGCAACCGGGTGTAACCAGACTATGGCAAAAGCACAGGGAATTAATATTAATATGATGAAGGTGCTTGGTCTTGCCCTTTCGAATGGTCTTGTTGCCCTGTCCGGTGGTCTGATGGCTCAATATCAGGGGTTTGCTGATATTAACATGGGACGTGGTGCGATCGTAATCGGTCTGGCAGCCGTGATTATCGGGGAAGTGATTGGAGAAGGCATTCTTGGCAAGCGCCTTAACTTCCTTGGACGTCTGGTATTTATTGTAGTTGGCGGAATCATTTATTATATCGTTGTAGTCATTGTATTATGGCTCCGTCTGAATTCCAACGATCTGAAACTGTTTACTGCTATTATTGTTACCATATTCCTTGCTGTTCCTTATCTGAAAGGAAAGTCAAAGAGTTCCTTTGCGAAGGCTGGAAAGAAAGGAGCGAAGACCAATGCTGGCGATTAATCACATTTACAAGACGTTTAACCCCGGAACCATCAATGAAAAACATGCATTAAACGGTCTGGATCTTCAGTTGGAAGAAGGAGATTTTGTAACGGTAATCGGTGGAAATGGTGCCGGGAAATCAACGATGTTAAATGCAGTAGCTGGTGTATGGCCGGTGGATGAAGGTTCGATCCAGATTGATGGGGAAAATGTAACTGGTCTTCCGGATTATAAACGTGCCCGTTATGTAGGCCGTGTTTTTCAGGATCCGATGACTGGAACAGCAGCTACGATGGAGATTGAGGAGAATCTGGCTCTGGCAGCGCGCCGTGGGAAACACCGTTTTCTCTCCTGGGGGATTACGAAAAAAGAGCGGGATACTTACCGGGAAAAATTAAAGATTCTGGATCTTGGACTGGAAGACCGTATGACTGCAAAGGTCGGGCTGCTTTCCGGTGGACAGCGTCAGGCACTTACCCTTTTGATGGCAACTCTGCAGAAGCCGAAGGTGCTTCTTTTAGATGAACATACAGCTGCCCTGGATCCGAAAACAGCACAGAAAGTGCTGGCAGCTACCGAGAAAATCATCCAAAAGGATCATTTAACGACAATTATGATTACACATAATATGAGAGATGCAATCGTGCATGGAAACCGGCTTGTAATGATGAACGAAGGCAAGATCATTCTGGACATCCGCGGTGAGGAAAAAAAGAAGCTTACGGTGGAAGATTTGCTGCACCAGTTTGAGAAAGTCAGCGGTCAGGAATTCGCAAGCGACAAGGCAATTCTGGGGTAATCATTATGATACAGTTACTTTCAAAACTATTTATTAAAAATAGAGAAGACGTAGCAAATCCGGAAGTCCGCAAAGCATATGGAACACTTTGCGGACTTACCGGTATTTTCTTAAATATCTGCTTATTTGCAGGAAAATATTTTGCCGGAATCATAAGTGGCTCGATTGCGGTTACGGCAGATGCTTTCAACAACCTGTCCGATGCAGGGTCCTCGTTTATTACTCTGGTTGGATTCTGGCTGGCTGGGAAAAAACCGGATCCAGATCATCCATTTGGACATGGACGGTTTGAATATCTGTCCGGACTGGCGGTATCCATGGCAATTCTTCTGATGGGATTTGAACTGGGGAAAAGTTCGGTTCTGAAAATCTTACATCCCCAGGCGGTGGATACGAGTACATTGGCAATGGGCATATTGATTGTCTCGATTCTGGTGAAAGGTTATATGGCAGTTTACAACCGGGTAATTGGGAATAAGATTGATTCTGCTGCTATGCGCGCCACCTCTGCCGACAGCACCAGTGATATGGTCGCGACAACGGTTGTATTTCTTTCTATGATCGTAAATCGGTTCGCGCATATAAATATCGATGGAATCTGTGGTGTCCTCGTAGCCATATTTATCTTATATACCGGCATTGAAGCAGCCAGGGAAACGCTCGGGGCACTTCTTGGAACTGCGCCAGACCCTGAATTTGTACAGGAAATTAAGGATCTGGTTATGGCGCATGAAGATATCCAGGGAATTCATGACCTGATTGTTCATGACTACGGTCCTGGCAGAAGAATGATTTCTCTTCATGCAGAAGTACCGGGGGATGGTGACATCTTCGTTATGCATGATTTAATTGACTGTATTGAACGGGAACTAAGGCTGAAGCTTCAGTGTGAGGCTACGATCCATATGGATCCGATTGAAGTAGATAATGAACAGCTAAACGAGATGAAAGCACGGGTGCTTCAGGAGTTAAAACAAATCTCCGAATCAATCAGCATCCATGATTTCCGCATGGTACAAGGACCAACGCATACCAACCTGATCTTTGACGTAGTAGTGCCATACGGTATGAAGAAAAACGATGCACAGATTAAGGAAGAGATCGGACAGATCGTGGAAGCTATGCCGGGGAATTACTTTCCAGTCGTGGAGATTGATAAGGATTATAGTTCAAAGAAGTAACAGTCCAGCCGTAACGAGCGCACAGCCGCCGGAAGCATGCAGAATATCAGGTACCATGAAATACCCGCTTTCGCTCCGTTGAACACGTAGCGGTACTAAGGTTTTGCAAAAAACGCAAAACCAAGTGCCGACGTGTTCAAAGGGATATTTCATG